>JAHFDV010000102.1:0-3177 GCA_023248815.1 Myxococcales bacterium | reverse complement strand
ACGATCGGCTACCCGACCGCGAACCTTGGGACGATCGAGACACTTCTCCCGAAAGACGGCGTTTACTCGGCTCGCGTGGTCCTCGAGACGCAACGCGCGTTCGGGGCCGTCGTCAACATCGGCATGCGTCCCACCGTTGCCTCGGGCCTCGCACGCACCGTCGAAGCGCACCTCTTCGGCTTCAACGAAGATCTCTACGGAAGGCCGCTTCGCCTCGAATTCGTGACGCGCATCCGAGACGAGCAGAAGTTCGAGAGCTTCGATGCGCTGAAAGCACAAATCGACGAAGACGCCGCGCGCGCCCGCGCCATACTCGAAAAGCTTTAGGACGGCCCTTCTCGCCTTGAAAAGAAGCGGGAGTTTCGCGAAGCTAGCGCCCGTGTCGACCCAAGGTGCTATCCGTCGTGAAGAGCTCGAGACTTGGTCGCGCGATCGGCTCATCGAGCACGCCAAGAAGCTCGACGCGAGCAATGCAGCGCGGCTGACCAAAGCCGAGCTCGTCGACGAGATTCTCCTTCTCGAGGCGCCCGACCGCGGAGCACCCGAGCTCTCCGTATTGCGAGGCCTTTTCGGTCGAGCGCGCGATCTTCTCGCGTCGGTCGTCGAAAAGAAGCTGCACCTCCCGGAGACGGCCGATCTCCTTCGCGCCATCCCGATCGAGACGCCGGTCGAACCGACGAAGCCTCGGGCGGTTCCCACCGTGACGCTTGCGGAAATCTATGCAGCGCAAGGGCACAAGGAGCGCGCAATCACGACGCTGCAAGAAGTGCTGGAACGCGAGCCCGAGCACATGATTGCCGAAGAGATGCTGGGGCGCATTCACACGGCGAAGCTCGATCCGCCACCGCTTCCTCCCGAAGAAGAAGTCAGCGCCGCGTTCTCGGACGCGGAGAGCGACGACGCGTACGCGCGCGAGCCGCTCGCCGGGCACGCAAGCACGGTGTCGGGAGATGCAATCGATCCGTTGAGCGAGATCGTGCGTGCGCGCGCAAGTGCGGGAGACGAAGCGCCCATCGTCATTCACGATGCGCCCCTTCCCGAGAAGTACGATGTCGACGAGTGCGTCGCCTTACCGGTCGACCCGCGAACGCTCTACGTTTATTGGGAAGTTCGCGAGGAGACGCGTTCGTACTTCGAGCGCATTCGTCCAGGTGGAACGCTCACGCTTCGCGTGCTCGTCATCCAGCCGGGATGGGATGGCCCCGATTCGTCGACGCGCGACATCGAGGTCTATTCGAACCTCGGCGACTACTTCTTGCGCGATCTTCCCGAGAGCGCCGTGACGCGCGTTGCGATTGGCTGGAAGCGCGATGAGGCATTTCTTCCGGTCGCGCATTCTCCGCTTCTCGAGCAAGCGAGCGATTCACCGAGTGACAAATCGGCGACGGAGCTCGTGCGCTGGACGCTTCGCGGCACCTTCCCCGTCTCCGAAGAAGACAGCGACGCGCAGACGATTCAGCACGCGATCGTACGACGCGAAGAGCGCCGTTTGAAGATGCTCGGATCGTCGCGGTCGGCGTGAGTTAGCGCTCGACTCTTCACCGTCGCTCGAAGACGTACAAAGCGCAAAAAGCGCCCGCATCACTTGGATGCTGGCGCTCTTACGTCGCAAAGAAAGACCGACGCGCGAACGAAACGTTCGCCCAGTCGGAACTTACTTCTTCGGGTCTTTGGGAGCGGACTTCGTCTTCTTCGCCTTGGGGGCGGCCTTCACGACGGCCTTGGGCGCGGGCTTCGCGTCCGCTGCATTCGTGTCGTAGCCTTCAAGGTGGACGGCGAAGGCGGGCGTGCCGAGGGCGCGACGTTCGCGCTTGTTGGACTTGCAGTTGGTGGTGCCCTTGCGCTTACGGATTCGGGTGTGCTGTTGCGTGGACGAAACCATGATTCCTCTTCTACCCGCGCTTTTTGGCAAACGGGACGGGTGGTTTAGCTCCGTTGTCCGCAGTGCGTCAAGGGTCTTCTACTCAGCGCGCGAGGAGGAAAACGATGATGCCGAGGACGACGACGCCGCCCACGATCGCCGGGATCAACCATCCTGGCGTCTTGCTCGCGCCGGGAACTCCCCCGATGGGGCCTGAAGGGACGCCGCCGCCGTATTCAGCCACGCGTTGTGCTTCGAAGGCTTGGTCCATCGCTCGCGCAGCTGCGCGGGGATCAGAGCCGTTTCCCGCGTAGCCACCGGGGGCTCCGTAGCCCTGTCCGTGCGGGGGTGCGTAGCCCTGTGGCGCGCCGTATCCACCGGCGCCGGCTTGCGCTGGGACAAACTGGGCGGCGGGTGCGCCAGCGCCAGGAGGTGGGGCGGCGAAAGGATCGGCGGCGAAGGGATCGGCCGCAACCGAAGCGGCGCCGATTCGGCTTTTGCCTTCTTCGACTGCCTTTTCGAGATCGGTCTGGGTCATCTTTCCCCAGATTTTGTAGTCGCCCTCGAGTCCGTACGCGTGACCGAACGCATTTGCGAAATCGGGGAGCGTCTTCGTTCGGATGTTGGGGTTCTTCGCGAGAGATTCTTCGAACACTTCGTCGAGCTTGGGAGGCGTTGCGCCCTTCGTGAGCTCGCTCGGTGGAACCGGATCTTTCGTGAGGATCGCGAGAAGAATCGATGGCCCGTTGCTTCCAGGAAACGGAACGCTTCCCGTAACGCATTCGTAGGCGATGGCGGCAACGGCGAAGACGTCGGCGCGGGCATCGAGCGTGTCCAGCCCCTGCGCTTGCTCGGGCGCCATGTAATAGGGCGAGCCAATCGTCGTTCCCATGACGGTGAGCTTCTTCGCGTCCTGGCTCTTGTCTTTCACGGATCCGAAGTCGAGGATCTTCGTGATGTCGCCGTCGCGCGTACCGCACATGAAGAGGTTGTCGGGCTTGAGATCGCGGTGAACGATCTGCGCGTTGTGCGCCGCTTCGAGACCGATCGCGACGTGCGAAATCATGCGCACGAGTCGCGCGGTCGGAATGGTCTTCTCGCGTTTGAGAACGAGTCGCAGCTCCTCGCCATCGAGAAACTCCATCGCGAGAATCCACTCGTTGAACGAGTCGTCTTTTTGGAAGTCGAGAACACGCACGATGTGATCGTGCGGGAGCTTCGAGCTGAAGGCGTATTCACGACGAAAGCGCTCGAGCGCGATGTCGTCTTTGGCGACATCGGAATGGAGCACCTTCACGGCGATCCGCGAGTCCGTC
>JAHFDV010000425.1 GCA_023248815.1 Myxococcales bacterium | reverse complement strand
TCATCGGCTCAGTTTGTATCGCGGAACCCGTCACTCACGCCAGAGAAACTTCCAGGGGTTGTGCTTCAAATCACGCACCATTTCCTGGATGTCGTCATAAATCTCTTCGTCCATCACGAGCGCGCCAACGGTCCCTTGACCCTTCTTCACGTGCTTCACGACATCCTGAATGTCGGTGGCGGTGGCATTGGCGCGCGCTGCGAGCTCCGCAATCTCGTTGAGGGCTTTCTTGAGCTTGGCCTGCTCCTCGGGGCTGCCGACGGTCGCCGCGGCGCGATTGATGTTCGCCATCGCCTCGCGCGTATCCTTCAAGAGGGGCTCGGAGTCGCGCTGAACACTCGCAGCAATGCGATCGATGTTCGTGAGCGTTCGGTCGATGCGAGGATCATCGAGCTTGCCGTGCGCGTCCTTCGCGAGATCGCGCGCCTCGCGACTGAGCTCTTCGAGATTCTTCAACGTACGGCTCATGCCGTCCTTGTTCTCGCTGATGACGCCGTTCAAGCCCTTGAGTAACCCGGAGGTGTTCTCCGCGATGCCGGCGATGAGCTCGCGATTGTTGTGGAGCGCGGTGACCGTCGTATCGAGCAGGTCATACGCACGCGAAAGAAAGAGGTCGAGGCGGGGAGGATCGATGCCTTTGATCGGAGTCGAGAGATCGAGATTCGGCTGGTCAGGAGTGCCGGGCTCGATCGCGAGGAATTGCTCACCGAGCACGCCCTGCGTCGTCACATAAAAGAGAGCATTGGAGTGCAGCGAAGGTCGCACACGTTCTTCCACGTTGAGCTTCGCGCGAACGAGGGTGCGTCGATGGGTCAACGGATCGATGACGCCGCCCATGAACGAGAGCTCGTCGACCGTGCCCACGCGAATGCCGGCGAGCCGCACGGGTGCACCTGTTTGCAGACCACCGGGGTTGTCGAAGTCCACGAGGATGGAAAACTTCTTCTTCAGCGAGAAGCCACCCATCACGAGGACGAAGGCGCACAAGATCAGCAGCGAGACGAGGATGAGAATCCCCACTTTCGTTTCGATGGATCGCTCTTCGGTCACGGCGTCACCATAGCCGAATTCGCTGCAATGAGAGCCTCATTCCCGTTTCATAGGTCCATCGGACCTTCCGCGCGACCTTCGATGAATTGGCGGACGATCGGGTCGACCGTGTTCCTGAATTGATCTTTCGTTCCCATGAGGCGAACGGTTCCCTTGAAGAGCATCACGATGCGATCGGCGATGTTGAAGATGCTCGTGAGGTCGTGACTGACGACGATCGACGTGACGCCCAGCTTGTCGGAGAGTTCGCGAATGAGCTCGTCCACGCGGCGCGCGCTCACGGGATCGAGCGAAGTCGTCGGCTCGTCGAAGAGCACGTACTCAGGGTCCAGCGTCAATGCGCGCGCGATCGCTACGCGCTTCCGCATGCCATCGCCGAGCTCGGCCGGATAGCGATCCTTCCATTCGAGCATGTGCACTTGCTCGAGACGCGTCTCGGCTTCCTTCAGCGCGTCAGTCGGCGAGAGACCGCGGTGTTTGCGAAGTGGCAGCGCGACATTCTGCGCGCACGTCATCGAGTCGAAGAGCGTCGAGTGCTGGAACACCATCGCGCACTTCTTGCGGACTGCGTACATCTCCTCTTCGCTGTGATGCGTGATCTCCTGACCATCGAGCCAAATCGAGCCTGAATCCAAGCGCAAAAGGCCAATGAGGTGCTTGATGAGCACGCTCTTGCCGACGCCCGAAGCGCCGATGATGAAGAACACTTCGCCCTTGCCAACGTCGAAGCTGACGTCGTCGAGGACGGGCTTACCGCCGAACGACTTCTTCAAGTTGCGAAAAGAGATCATAGGGATGTGCCGAGTCGGAGGACTAACCGTCCGCGAAGCGGACCAACGAAGTGGCTACTTGCCAAAGACGAGCGTGCAGGACGTAGAGATGATGGGATTCAAGATGATGACGGCGAGGGACGAAGAGACGACGGCCTTCGTCGTCGCCCAGCCGACACCCTCGGAGCCGCCTTCGGCCGTGAGACCGCTGTGCGCGCTGACGATCGGAATGGCCGCGCCGTAAGCGAGGGACTTCAAAAGGCCCGTCACGAGATCACCGGGTGTCACGAGGTGCAGGTTGAAGAACACGTGGTAGGGAACTTCGAACGCGACATGAGCGGTGAGCGCTCCCGCGAGAAGCGCAGCGGTGCCTCCACAAATGACGAGCGCGCCGGTCATCATCACGCTTGCAAGAAAACGCGGCACGACGAGAAAATCGATCGGGTCTGCGGCGCTCATTCGTAACGCGTCGACCTGTTCGGTCACGACCATCGAGCCGATCTCGGCGGCGATTCCAGCGCCGACTCGAGTCGCGAGCATTAGGGCGCCGATCGAAGCCGCAAGATCGCGCACGAGGAGCTCGAGGAAGGTCGCGCCGAGCATCGTGTAGTCGGGAACGAGCCGCTTCGCCTGAAGGCCAGCTTGATAGACCATGATCATGCCGAGACAGCCGAGCGTGATGCAGACGAAGAAGGCGCTCTTCGTTCCGAGCTCGTACATCTGCTGGATGGTCGCGCGCCGATGCCGCCCCCCGAACGGGATGTAATAGAGCGTGCGCACGAACACGGAATAGAGACCTTTGATTTCGTCGACACCTTGCAACGCCGTGCGCCCAATGGGGGTCGCGATGCGATCGAGCAAGCTCATGCTCTGCGCAGGTGGCGCGCCCGGCTCGATGTCCCGAGGACCGATTGAGCGGGGCCCCATCATCCGAGGACGAAGCTCACGAGGTAGTCGAGGACGAAGATTCCCCCAGCGCTCGTGACGACCGTCACCTTCACCGAATCACCGACGCCGGGAGCGCCGCCCTTGGTTGCGAGACCGAAGTGGCAGCTAGCGAGCGCAATCATCACGCCGAATGTCGTGCTCTTGATGAGGCCGTGCGCAACGTCGCCGAAGTCGAGAAGGCCATTGGTTAGACCGTTCATGAAGCTCGCAGGAGCCACACCGAGAAGCGCATAGCCACCGTACGAAGCGCCGACGAGCGCGAGGGCGTCTGCGAAAATCGTCATCGTGACCAGCGTTACGACGATCCCGATGAATCGCGGCACGATGAGGAAGGCAATCGGATCGATCGCGAGTGCACGCAGCGCATCGATCTGCTCGGTTACCACCATCGTTCCGAGCTCGGCCGCGTTGTTGGCACCGACGCGACCTGAGATCATGAGCGCCGTGAGCAGGGGAGCGATCTCACGCAGGGTTCCGAGACCAGCGCCCCAACCGAGTAGACCTTCGGCACCGTAGCGCTTCACGATCGGTGCAGCTTGGATCACCATGATGACGCCCGTGAAGAGCGCCGTCACGACGACGATCGGCAGCGATTTGACCGCCATTTTG
This sequence comes from Myxococcales bacterium, assembly GCA_023248815.1. Lineage (GTDB taxonomy): Bacteria > Myxococcota_A > Polyangia > Polyangiales > Polyangiaceae > JAHFDV01. Next base: position 2,103 of record JAHFDV010000425.1, on the reverse strand, counting down.
TAGAGGTTGCGCATCGTCTCTGCGCGGTCGATGAGGCTCGGACGAAGGCGCTTCAAAATTTGCGCGAACAAGATGCCGATGCCGCCGACGCGATTCGCAATGACGAGAAAACTCTCGCCCATGGACGTGACAATGGGAATCGATCGCGCCATGACGCCCGGACCTTAGCGCGGGAGCGAGCGGATGGGGAGGGCGCCGAGTGGCGTGTGATCAGTTGAAGGTGGCGACCCTCAGAGCGCCCGACTTCTTGTCGAGCGTCACGTAGACCGCGTTGTCGCCAAGAAAGGAATAAGTGACCAGCTGCACTTCTTTCGTCGCGTCGAAGCCGACGGGTGAATCGGCTACTGAGACGAGCTCGAAGCCCTTGTCGTTCGAGAACTTGTTGAGCGCCTTCAGATAAACTTCGAGCTCACCGTAAGGGCCAATGTTCTTCGCGAGCTCGATGCCCTCGGCGACGGCGAGGGGACCTGCGACTTGGCGGAACGTCGACTCGTCGTAGACGAAAGGAATGACTCTGAACTCGGTGGCGCTCGTTGCTTCGAGCGCGATGGCGGTGAGCTTGCCGTTGTCGGAAAGTGCAAACTGCCATTGCGGCGCGCCGCCCGGGATCGTTCCCATGGAGACGATCTTCGCCGTCTTGTAGCCAAGTGCCGGAAGTTGCGTCTGAAAGCGATTCACCTGGAAGCCATCGAGGAAACTCGGGCGTGAAGCGAAGCCGAGAAACGGCGTCGCGTTCTTGTCGAGCGCGAAGTTCAACGTGCCACCGCGACCGATCAAGGCGAGCGCAATTGAGCGGGCGCCTTCTTGGTGAATGTCGCCGACGGTGACCGACACTTTCACCCCAGTCTCTTTTGCGATCTCCGCATTGATGCGCTTCTCCGCGGCGGTGAAGCTCGGAGGGGGAGGGGGATCGGCATCGAGGCAACGACGAACGTCCCGGTAGTCCCCGCAGTCGCCGAAGTCGATCGACGAAGCGGCTTGTACCTTCGCGATGCACTTCGAGACCGTCGCCGCGCAAGTGAGCGGCCACACGTCGTCGGCGACCTTCGTCGTGAGTCCGACCTTCGCCGCAACGAAGCTGAATCCTGTCCACGTGATCTCGGTGCTGACGCCATAGACCGCTGCAAACGAAGTCTTGTCCTTGTCGGCTTGCCCCGCAAAGGCGCCGTAGGTGTAGTCTACATCGAAACGCCGTGCCGATCGCTTGAGCAGCTCGCCCTGCACTTCGATTCGGCTCGGTGTTTTCGTCGTCTCGAGACGAATGCGATACCGAAGCGCATCGGCGGTCGTACCTGCGGAAACAGGGCGAATCGTTTCCAATGGACGAAGGCCCGCAGCGCCGGTGACGTCTTCCGCACGTGCGCCGATGGTGACGCGTGCTTGATATCCGACGGGAGTACCCGTCTTCGTCGTGATCTGAAGAAGAAGCTGAAGGCCCGAGAGCACCGTGTTGATTTCGTGATCGCCCGTGAGCACGAGGTCGAAGCTGCGCGGACCGCGCATCTCGATCTGACCGAACATGTCGTCAGGCACCGAAGAGTGAATGTCCTCGATGTCGCGGTTCGCGTTGCCAGGAATGATGAGGACACGGTCTTTGCCGCGCTTCGTGAGTCGCCCTTCGTTGAAGGTCAGCGTCAGGGCGCCAGCCTTGACCGAAACGCGCCCGCTGCCGTCGGCGGCGGCGGTAGCGGTGTCGACGGCGAGCGCGCTGTCGTCCGATTCGACGTCGCTCACATCTCCGCAGCCTGCGGTTCCCGTGCCGAGCGCCAATGCTCCAAAGATCGTGAGCGTCGGGAGAAGACTGCGACGGAGGGCGAAAAAAGGCTGGGCCATCAAGGTGGTGCGACTTTGACACACATGACGCGGCGCGCAACGTCCCTGTGCTCGATAAAGGCGTCCATTTTTGGCCTTGATGACCGTCATTCACGAGGCGAAAGCGCGCGCGATTTCGCCCTCTTGCGGGCCGCCGACCCTTGAGCCTCGCCTTGGCCCATGTTACGCCGGCGCCGCCATCGCAATTCCAAACGGAGAAGATCTCATGTCCTTTGCTCCCCCCGCCAACGGCACCCCGATCACGATGGGCGCCGGCAACAAGCTGAACGT
>JAHFDV010000424.1 GCA_023248815.1 Myxococcales bacterium | reverse complement strand
CGCGCTCGAGGCCACGCAAGACGACCTCGTCGAGCGCTTTGAGCGTCGAGCGATCGATGTCGTGGTCGACGAACTTCGAAGGGGGAGGGATCTCGCCGCTCAGAATCTTGCCGAGAACGACCGCTTCGGTGTCCCCGTGAAAGAGGCGCTGGCCCGTGAGCGACTCCCAAAAGACGACGGCTGCCGCATAGATGTCCACGCGGCGAGAGACTTTTCCCTCGAGCTGTTCCGGCGCCATGTACGCGAGCTTGCCCTTGAGCTGCCCGTCGCGCGTCGTCTGAATGCGGCCCGCCGCCTTCGCAACGCCGAAGTCGAGCACGCGCGCGATCCCGTCCGTGCCGACGAGAATGTTTTGCGGCGAGATGTCGCGGTGGACGATCTCGAGCGGCTCACCACGTTCGTTGCGAGCTTCATGGGCTGCGTGGAGCCCGTTGAGAGTGCCCGCCATGATGCACGCGACCATCCGCGGCGGAATGCGCTCTTTCCGCTCGCGTAGAACGCGCACCAAACGCGAGAGCGACTCGCCTTGGACGTAGTCCATGACGAGAAACAACTCGCCCGAGGTCGCGACGACGTCGAGCGTAGGGACGACGTTCGGATGGCGAATGCGTGCCGCAAGACGCGCCTCGTCCAAAAACATCGAAACGAACTCGGGATCTTTTGCGAACTGCGGATGCAGCCTCTTGATGGCGACCGTGCGCGAGAACCCAACCGGACCAAGCAAACGCCCGAAGTGGACGGTGGCCATTCCACCCGATGCGAGCTCTTCGTAGAGCGCATACCGTCCGACGACGCGAACGGGTTGATTCGTTGAAGGTTCCGACAAGCAGTTTTAACTGTATCAAATTCGCAGCGTGGGAACGCCCAAAGCGGCAACTTTCGGTCTGGCTTCACGTTTCGAAGCGGCGTCCGCTCGGGCGATCGAGGCGACCCTGGGGTTGCGGGAAGTTTCGACACGGATCTGTCCTGGTACGAGGGAGGAGTCTCTAGTAGGAATCCCGAGCCAATGAGTGTGCGTGTCCTACTCCGCCGCGTTGGATCAATTGAGGTGCCGCTTCCACTTCGACAGACGAGCGAGGCTGCGGGTTTCGACTTGTCGGCTGCGCTCGAAGCACCGCTCGAGCTCGCGATAGGGGAGCGCCGGCTCATTCCTACGGGATTCGCGTTCGCGATTCCGCCGGGCTTCGAAGGGCAGGTTCGACCGCGCTCTGGACTCGCGCTTCGCTACGGCGTGACGGTGCTGAATAGCCCCGGAACCATCGATGCCGACTACCGCGGCGAAGTGAAGGTGTTGCTCATCAATCTCGGTGATGCACGCTACGTCGTGAATCCGCGCGAACGTATCGCACAACTCGTCGTCGCCCCCGTGACGGCCTGTGACCTCGCCCTCGTGACCGAGCTCGACGCGACTGATCGCGGCGAAGGCGGCTATGGCTCGACGGGCACGGGCGCGGCCGTTGCGCCAGACGCCGGGGAGCGCGCCTGATGGATCCGACTCAGACTGCGCTGAAGCTGGCTGCTCCGCCAGACGTCCGCGTGGACCTTCCTGCGAAGGAGGCGCGTGACAAGCGCGCCGAGGACTTCGTGGGCAAAAAAGTTCGAGGCATCCGCTTCGACAAGATCCTTGGTAGTGGGCCGCTCACGTCGACTTTCCTCGCGACGCAAGAAGAGGGAGAGCGCCGTGGCGATCGCGCGGTCGTTCGCGTGTTTCATACGGTGGGCGGAGACTCACTGAAGAGCTTTCTTTTGCGCGCCTCGTACGCCGCCAATCGTTTTCGCCATCCCCGCGTTCTCGCGGTGATTCAGGACGGCGTGACGCCGGAAGGCGAGATCTTCGTCGTGCGCGATACGACCGACGCCGAGCCGCTCTCGAGCGTCGTCCTTCGTGAGCCGCTCGCTCAAGACAAGGCGCTTCGCGTTGCCGAGCAAGTGCTCGATGCCGTCGAAATCGCGCACTCCCATGGCGTGATTCACGGAGCGCTCAAACCCGAGAACATTCTCATCACGACGCGCGAGTCGATTCGCCTCGTCGATTTCTCGCTGCCTCCAGGCGCGAACAGTGCCGAGAACGCCCTCGTCGAAAAACTGATGAACCTCCGCATCGACCCCTGCGTCGCGCCCGAGCGCTGCGAAGGGGAAGTGCCGAACGAAATCGCCGACGTCTACGCCGTGGGGGCGTGCCTCTATTTTGCGCTCTCGGGGAAGTATCCGCGCGGTGAGGCGCAGACGCGCGCCGAGCTCGCATCGGCGACCTACGTCCCCATCGAACGCGTCGTCGGAGGCATCGCAGACGACCTCGCGTCCGTGCTCGCCTTTGCGTTGGCCCGCAACCCGTCCCAACGCTACGAGACGGCCTACGCGATGCTCGGTGACGTCCGGCGAGTGCTCGCTGGTCGCAAACCGAAGTTGCGTGAAGCCGCAGCGCCGGTCCCTTCAGGGAGCTACCGAGAGTTTGCGCCAGGCTCGAGCGCACGCATGCAGATCGCGCCGTTGGGGCCTAAAACGAGCCCCACGCTGCGCCAAGAGCAGTCCCAGGTTCGCGGAAATCTCATCCTCATCTTCGCGATCGGCCTGCTCGTCTTTGCCGGAACGTTTGCCGTCGTTCGCGCGCGTCGCGAGCTTGCAAATGGACACGGTGCTGGTCCGAACGAAGCGCCACCCTCAGAGCACAGCAGCGAACGCTGAGCGACACGACCGCCGCTGGCGAGCTCAGGTCGGTTTGAGATAGTTGCTGGCTTCGACTGCGTAGCCGCTCTTCGGAAAACCTTTGAGGACGGCTTCGAACGCCGCGCGTGCTTCGGCTTTTCGCTCGAGACGGAGGTACGTTTCGCCCAGCAAAATGAGGGCTTCTGGCACTCCACCGAATTCCGAGGTCGACGCATTGGCGCCCGTCATGCACGAGAGCGGCGTCGAGTAGTTGCGGAGCGCGAACTGAACGCGGCCAACCGTACCTTCGTAATTGCCGCGACCTCGATAGAAGCGCGCGACGCGGAGCTCATGGCCAATGAGCCGTCCCGTGACCTCTTCGAGCATGCCGCAAAGGCGCGGCGCGTCTTTCGAATCGGCGTGGTCTTTCAAAAAGGAGCGGAGCTCGCGGTAGGCGTCGAGCACGGAAGCTTGGTCGCGCTCTTCGGGGGCCGGGAGCAAGATCGTGTCGCTGATCTCGCGATACTCGCACTCGGCGATGCGCGCCGAAGCGTAGGTCGCCTCTTCTTTTTCGCCGCGGTGATCGTGAATGAACTGTTTGTACTCGCGCGACGCCTCTGTGTACTTCTCTTGCTCGAAGTCGATGTCGGCGAGGCGGAGCTCCGCGAGGCGCGCGTACTTCGAATAGCCGTACTTGCGGCGCACTTCGCGCATCAGGAGCTGAGCGTCGAGCCAGTTGTGATCTTTGACCTCGACCATCGCGACTTCGTAAGCGCGCTTGGCGTCTTCCGAGTACGAGAGTGGCGACTTCGGTGGGGGAGCTGCGCACGCCGTCACGAGTACGCTCGTCGCAAAGAAGAGCGAAACGAACGCGCGAGATCGAAGCATCGTTTTTGCCATACCATCGAACGCCCGAAGGTGTTCTCTCGAAGTGACGGGAAGGACCGTTTTCGTCGCTTCTTTCGCGAGGATGTACTAAAGGGAGAGCATGGATAAGGTGCCGATGACGCCCGAAGGGCACGCCCGCTTGCGCGAGGAATTGGTTCACCTCCGGAGTGTCGAACGCCCGAAAGTCATTCAGGAGATCGCAACCGCGCGCGAGCACGGCGACCTCAAGGAAAATGCCGAGTATCACGCTGCCCGCGACAAGCAGTCGTTCATCGAAGGCCGCGTGAAGGATCTCGAAGCCAAGCTCGCGCTGGCCGAGGTCATCGATCCTACGAAGCTCGCTGGCGACAAAGTCGCGTTCGGCGCGACCGTGAAGCTCTCGAACTCTCAGACCGATGAAGAAGTCGTCTATCGCTTGATCGGCCCAGACGAAGCCGATCTCGCGAAAGGGAGCATCAGCGTGACGAGCCCCATGGGCCGTCAGCTTCTCGGAAAAGAAGTCGGCGACGAAGTGAAGATGCGCATGCCCGGTGGCGAGCGCGTTTATGAAATTTTGGAAATCAGTTTCAAGTAAGCGACGAGGCTCCGCGTTTCATGTCCGAAGAGAACAAGCCCGAAGACAAAAAGTCCGAAGACAACACGAGCGAAAGCGCTGACTCCGAGCTCGCGGCCATGGCGGAAGAGGCCATCTCCGAGGCGAAGGCCACGGAAGCGGCGACATCTGCGAACGCCGACGAGGCCGTCGAAGCAAAGCCCGCAGGACTCGACCAAGCGAGCCTCCTTCGTCGCGTCGATGCGCTCGGTGGCGAAGACGCGAACGAAAAGTTCGAACGCGCGGAAGAAGAGAAGCTTCGCGCGCGCACGCAGAACACCAAGAAGAAGAGCTCGAAGCTCGCAGCCGACGCGAATCGCCGCCTCGAGAAGATCGGCGAAAAGAAGAAGAATGCGCGCGTGGCCGAGGTCGGCGCGCGCCTGCCAGCGCGTGATCGTTTCACGACGGGTGGAGACTCGCTCGTCGAGTGGGCCAAGAAGCACACGCGCGAGATCGCCGTCGCCGTCTTCGGTGCGCTCGTGCTGGGCGGCCTCTTCATGGGCTACAGCTCCTACAAAGCCTCGCAGGCCGCAAAGTCCGGCGAGCTCCTTTCAAAAGGCGTAATCGACGCGCGCGCGCCCATCGTTGCCGATCCCGAGAAGGAAAAGCGACCCGGCGCGCCGAAGGAGCATTCTTTCAAGACGAGCGAAGAGCGCCACAATGCGGCGCTCGCCGAATTCCGCGAAGTGAAGTCCAAGTTCCCGGGAACTGGGCCCGGCTTTCTCGCCGAGCTCGCCGAAGGCTCGCTTCTGCTCGACGACCGCGATTTCGCCGGAGCGATCACGGCGTACGATCACGTTGCCGCGTCTCCGCTCGGACAGGTCGACGTCGAAGTGCGCGGGCGCGCGCTCGAGGGCCTCGGCTTTGCGTACGAGCTGAAGGCGCAAAAGGAGCCTGCGGCGCTCGACGACGCGATGAAGAAGTTCAAGGAGCTCGAGCTCACCGAAGCGCTCGGCTTCAAAGAGCTCGGCATCTATCACCAAGCGCGCGTGGCCGAAGCCAAGGGCGACAAAGAGAAGGCGACGCAACTCCTGAAGGACCTGCGCGATCGCTTCGCGAAGATCGACACCCGCGACACCTTCCGACGCTTCCTCATTCAGGTCTCGGAAGATCGCCTTCGTGCGCTCGATCCCGCGGCGGTCCCGGCGCGTAACAGCGGCGGTGGCGGAATGCCCGGGATGCCTGGAATGCCCCCAGGAATGGGCGGCGGCAAAGGCGGAGCGGGGGGCATGGACCCGGCGAAGCTGCGCGAGCTCATGGAGAAGCTCAAAGCTCAGGGCGGCGCGGGCGGCGGTCACCCTTGAATCTCGCAAGAATGCGCGCCGTGCGTCATCCTTCGTTCACCGCGGCATTCTTTGGTGCGTCG
>JAHFDV010000423.1 GCA_023248815.1 Myxococcales bacterium | reverse complement strand
ACTATCTGCGCGCGGCGCGGCGTCATCTCGAGGAGGACGGGCGCTTCGTCTTCTGCTTCCCGTTCCAACAAAAGGCGCGAGCGCTTTCGGCAATCGCCGAGGCAAAATTCTTCATCGAGCGTAGCTGCGACGTCGTTCCGCGCGTCTCGCTCCCGGCGCTCTTTTCGCTCTTTTCATGCAAGATGCACGAGGTTCCGCACGAGGTCGCCCCCAACTTCATCGTGCGCGATCGTGAGGGCGAGGTCACGTCAGAGCAAGAGGCCGTTCGGCGGAGCTTCGGCTGGCCATAGTCGTGTACACTTCGGGACCGCCCTTGCCGACACCATCTCATCCCATTCTCGATCCGCTCCGTAAGGCTCTCCGCTCCGTCATCCAAGGAAAAGAAGACGTGATCGAGCTCGTGCTCGTGGGCGTCCTCGCAGGCGGTCATGTCCTTCTCGAGGACGTTCCCGGCGTTGGCAAGACGACGCTCGCCAAAGCGATCGCGCGTGTGTTCGACGTCGACTTCGCGCGTGTGCAATTCACGCCAGATCTCTTGCCGAGCGACATCTTGGGAAGCCAAGTGTTGAACCCGCGTGAGGGCACGTTCGCCTTTCACAAGGGGCCGATTTTCACGCAAGTCCTTCTCGCCGACGAGATCAATCGCGCGTCGCCGCGCACGCAATCGGCCCTTCTCGAGGCGATGAACGAGGCGCAAGCAACGGTCGACGGCGTGACGCATCTTCTCGAGCGCCCGTTCTTCGTCATTGCGACGCAAAACCCGACCGATGCTTCGGGGACGTATCCGCTGCCCGAAGCTCAGCTCGATCGCTTCTTGCTTCGGCTCTCCATCGGATACCCGAGCGAAGAGGCCGAGCTCCGCATGCTCTTCACGCATCAGAAGAACGAGCCGCTGGACACCGTCCCGAAGATTGCGACGCGCGAGGAGTGGTTGAGCCTCCAGGAGAGCGTGCGGCAGGTGCGCGTCTCCGAAGACATCGCCAAGTACGTCCTTCGAATCGTCGCGCGAACACGAACGGCAGGTGAATTCGAGCTCGGAGTCAGTCCTCGTGGCGCCCTCGCACTCTTTCGCGCTGCGCAAGCGAACGCGACGCTCGCGGGGCGGGATTACGTGAACCCGACGGACGTGAAGACGATCGCGCCACACGTCCTCGCTCATCGCGTGCGCCTCGGACCCGAGACCCGTTACGGCGGGCGAACCGAAGCAATGCTCATCCGCGAAATCCTCGAAAGCGTGGTCGTGCCGACGTGACGGTGAAGGTTGCGCGCGTCCGAACTCTCGGCGAGCTCAAAGAAGAGTTCGAACGCATCAACCGCATCCTCATCCCGAAGACGCGCAAAGAGCGTGAAAACTTCGACCGCTCGCGCTTCGCTCGCGTCATCCGTCGCATCGCGCTCGCCGTCGAGCGTTTCACGGAAGACGGCCAACTCTATCTGGCGTTCATTCCGCTCTCGGCGCTCGCCGCGCTCGACGTGGGTCATTCTCAGGTCTACTTCGCATGGGCCATTCTCAGCGCACTCTTCTTCGCGAGTGCCATTGCTGCGCGCTTTTTTTCGCTCGAAGGTGTTCGTACGAGAGTGATCACGCCCCGACGTGTGACCGTAGGCGAAGAGTGCGATCTCGTCGTCGAGCTCCGCAACGATTCTTCCGTCACGCAGGAGGCCATCCGGATCACGGGGCCGTTTCTCGGCTGGGACGGCTACTGGTCCAAGCGGAAGGATGGCATCGCGCGTCTCGCGCCGGGGACGTCGGCGCGCACGCTCATTCGGGCGCGCTTTGTCGACCGCGGAGATCACAGCATCGAGCCCATCCGCGTTCAGCGCATCGTTCCGCTCGGTTTGGCGCTCGGTCCGATTCTCCCGGCGCATGCGGCGAAGATCAAAGTCGTCCCGCGAATTACCAACGTGGTCACGCTCGATCTCGACGAGCGTCGAAGGCAGCAGCCGGGCGGAGTTCCGCGCGCCTCACGCATGGCTGACTCGCGCGAGCTCATGGGGGTGCGCCCATACCGCTCGGGTGATCCGATGCGTGATCTTCACGCCCGCACATGGGCGCGCATCGGTGTCCCCGCGGTGCGTGAGTTTCAGGAAGAATATTTCTCTCGCGTGGCGATCGTGCTCGATACCGAGCTCGGTCTCGTCGAAGCGAGAAAGTTCGAGGCAGCCGTTTCCCTCGTGGCGGGCGTAACGGCGAAGCTGTGCAGCTCGGAGGCCCTCGTCGACGTGATGCTCCTTGGAGACGCGCTTCACTCGTTCACGGTTGGCCGGAGCCTCGGCACGCTCGATCTCGCGCTCGATCTTCTCTCGAACGTCGAAGCCGATACGACGTTCGATGCGACGAAAGTATTGTCGCGTCTATCGCCGCGCCTTTCACGCATTTCCTCCGTCATCTTCGTCTCTCTCCATTGGGACGACGCCCGTGAGGCGCTCGCGCGGCACGTGCGATCACGAGGTGTTGCGTTCAAACCGCTCATCGTCCGCACGCGTGAAGCAGAGGAGGGGAGTGCCATCCGCGTGATCCCGTCGTCGGCCATTTTTGCGCGCGAGGCGATTCGATGCTGACCCCTACTGAGAGCTCCATTCGGACGCGCATCCTTCGCCTCGCCCCGATTCTCGTCGCCTCGGGAATGCTCATGGTCGTCGCGCCCGAGGTCCTCTTTCCGGTCGTCATCGCACTCGTCGCAATCTTGGCGACCGTCATCGGGCCGCGCGCCAAGCTCGATCGCGCGACGTCGCGGCTCGCCTCGGTGGTCCTGGTGCTCGTGACGGTGTCGATCGTGCGTGCGAACGTCACTTCCATCCCGATTGGATCGCTCGGAACCTTCGGATTCGGATTCGCAGTCACGGCCCTCTCGCTGGCCGTCGCTCGGCTCTTCGTGCGCGACGCTGAAGGGGGCAGACGTTTCGGTCAACTGCTCACACTCATCGCGATCTTCGCGTGCGGTGGGGCAAAGCCGGGCGCTCCTTACCTCTTCGTATTGGGCATCTTCTTTTTTGCCCTCTTTTTAGAGCAGCGCGAAGGGGATCGCGCGCGATTGCCGGTGTTCGACATCGGAACGCGTGGACGCGTTGCGTCGGTGTTGGTGCTCGCGCTCGCGGGAGGCCTTGCGGTGAGCACCGCGCAGGTCACACGCGAAGCGTACTCGTTCGCCGAGCGACGTTTCCGCATGGGAATGAGTGCTTATTGGGACGACCAAATTGGGCTCGGCGACATGGTCCGCCTCGGCCGCATGACGAAGCTCCTCAGTTCCGATGCGATCGTACTTCGAGTCTCGGGCGGAGAGGTCGAACGCCTGCGCGGTGTGGTGCTCAACGAGTACCTCGACGGCGACTGGAGCAAGGGCGGCGCCGCGCAGACGCTGCCGACCGACGTTGCAACGGAGCCGCGAGACGATTCGCCGCGGATCACGATCCGCCGCGCGATCGATGATCACCGAGTCGTGCTTCCCCTCGAGGCCGAGAATGTCGTGCACCCTGCGGGGGCGCTCGACGTCGATCTCTTCGGGGCGGCGTCCGACGAAACGGGAAGGACCGTTTACTCATTCGTCGCGGGTCCGCGTGATGGAATGGCGGTGGCGCTACCCAACGAGCGCGACACGCTGCTCGCGCCCAAAATTTCGAAGGCGATCGGCGATCTCGCAGCGCAGTGGACGGCCGGCATCGACGACAAGCGCCTCGCGCTCGATGCGATCCAGCAGCATCTCCTTCGAGAGTACACGTACTCGCTCGTGCACCGTCCAGATCCACGAGTCGATCCGATCGTCGATTTCCTCTGGGCGAACAAGAACGGGCATTGCGAATATTTCGCGGGCGCCTTCGTGCTGCTCGCGCGATCCATCGGCGTGCCGGCGCGCCTTGTGCTCGGCTACCGCGTCGGCGAGCGCAACCCGTATTTCTCGCACTACGTCGTTCGTCGGAAAAACGCGCACGCCTGGGCCGAGGTCTACGTCGATGGTTGGACCACCTACGACCCGACGCCGATGACCGAACTTCCGCAGGACATTCGGCATGATCAGCGAGGCTTTCACGCTCTCCGCGAGACACTGCTCATCGGCTGGTCGCGGCTCCAGGCATGGCTCGCAGAGCGCAATATCTACGAGCTCAGCGTTGCTGCCGTCATCGGTCTCGTGATCTTTGCCGCGCAGCGATGGTGGCGGCTCCGTACGAGCGCATCCGACGCGGGCCCCTCCCACCTTGCGTACTCCGCGCCCTCTCCGCGTTACCTCGAGCTCGAATCGGCGCTCGCGCTGAAAGGGAAGGCGCGCCCTCCGCAAATGCCGCTCGAAGCCTTCGTAGACGCCAATGATCTCCCGGCAGTGCGCGAGGCGCTCGTGGCTTACGCCGAATCCCGCTATCGAGGCCTCGACGCCTCAGAAATAGACGCGCTTCTCGTGCGCGCCATCGAGGCCGTTCGGCACGCGCCCTGACACGATTTATCGGCGATTTCGATGCGGTCCTGCTAAGGAGAGCCCATGGAAACGACGGACTTTACCGAGCTTTTGGGCCCTGAGCTCGGGCGTGCACTCGAAAAGCGCGGCTTTTCGAGCCTCACACCGGTCCAACATTCGGTCCTCGAGAGCGAGCACGAAGGTCGCGATCTCCGAATCAGCTCGCAAACGGGCTCCGGCAAGACGCTCGCCATTGGTTTGGCCGTCCGCGAAGAAGTCATGGGCAACGCGGCTTCGACCGACGGCGCCGCTCACCCTTTCGTCCTCATCATCGAGCCGACGCGTGAGCTTGCGAAGCAGGTCGAAGAGGAGCTCGCGTGGCTCTTCAAGGAGTACGGCATCAAGGTCGCCTCGGTCATCGGCGGTGGAAACTACCGTGACGAACGTCGCGCCTTCGCCGAAGGTCCCGCGATCGTCGTTGCGACGCCCGGCCGCCTTCATGATCACCTCGACCGCGGCGCCATCGATCCTTCGCAAGTGCGCGCCGTCGCCCTCGACGAAGCCGATCGCATGCTCGACCTCGGCTTCCGCGACGAGCTCGAGTCCATCTTTGCGCTTCTCCCCAAAGACCGTCGCACGCACCTCGTCTCGGCGACGTTTCCGCGCGAGGTAAAATCGCTCGCAGACCGCATTCAAAAGAATCCAGTCCATGTCGAGGGAACTCCGCTCGGCACCGCCAACGCCGACATCGACCACGTCGTCCACCTCGTTCCGCATCACGAGCGACTCGGTGCGATCATCAACCTTCTTCTCGCGCGTCCTGAAGGCCAGACGCTCATCTTCGCGAAGACCCGCGCCGATGTCGCGAGCCTCACGAACGAGCTCGGACGCGCCGGCTTCGAAGTCATGGCGCTCTCGGGCGAGATGGAACAGCGCGAGCGCATGCGTGCGCTCGCTGCGTTCAAGAGCGGCAAGCTCCATGCGATGGTCGCGACCGATGTCGCGGCGCGTGGCATCGATGTCCACGACATCGCGCGTGTCATCCACGCAGAGCCGCCGACCGATCCGGACTCGTATACGCACCGAAGCGGTCGTACGGGCCGCGCC
>JAHFDV010000422.1 GCA_023248815.1 Myxococcales bacterium | reverse complement strand
GACGACGACGGCGTCGTATTTCCGTGGCCGTTCGTCTGGGGATTCGCCAATCAAGCGAAGAAGCTCGGCGTGCGCGTTCTCCCCTTCCACGACGTGCGCGACATCCAGACGAACAACGGCGTCATCGAAAGCGTCGTCGCCGAGCAGCTGTCGCCCGAAGGCCGATCCCTCGGAACCACGGTCGAGATTCGCACGACCAAAGTCGTCAACGCAGCCGGCGTCTGGTCGCCTTCGATCGCGGCGCTCGTCGGCATCGAGCTCCCGAACAAGCCCCACCGTCACGAGATCTGCTCGACGGAGCCTTTGAAGCCCTGGTTGAAGCCGCTCGTCGCGGATCTCTCGGACGGCCTCTACTTCAGCCAATCCATGCGCGGCGAGATCGTGGGCGGGATCGGCCAAGAGCATGTCCCCAGTGGAATCAATCAAGAGAGCGGTCATGCCTTCCTGGGTCTCTACGCGCGGTCGCTCGTGCGCGCATGCCCGCTTCTCGCGAGCGTCAAAGTGCTGCGGCAGTGGGCGGGTTGCTACGATCTCACTCCGGATGCGAATCCGATTCTTGGTCCCGTCGACGACGTAGAAAATTTCTTCCAAGCCTCGGGCTTCATGGGTCACGGATTCATGATGGCACCCATCGTCGGTAAACGGCTCGCGGCGCACATTCGCGATCCCAAGCCCGATCCGCTTTTTGATCGTTGGAATCTCCGCCGTTTCCGCGAGGGCAAACTGCTCTCGGAGGCGATGATTATCGGCTAGGTCGTAGCTCGGGTTGGGCCGAGAGCGTGCTCGACCAAAACACGGCGACGAGCGCCGTCGCCGCCGAGATGAAAGGCCCGAAGATGGGCGGCACGAGGCCGAAGCCGATTCCCAGCGCGAAGATCGACGCGGGCATCACGAGAAGGATGAAGGCGCGTCGAAACTCTGAGCTCATGCGACGCACGACCGTGAGGACGTTCGCAATGTCTGCGAGAGACTCGATCGAGAGGGCGTCCTTCGGGCTTTCACTTGCGACCGCAGACGGATTGCGAACGTGGACGACGAGCGGCAGCGCGACTCCCTCGAAGAGGCTATGCGCGCCTTCGCCTGCGATGAGTGCGGTTCGAGACTCGACCCCCAAGATCTCGCGGAGGAAGTCGACCCGCGTCTCCTTCATGAGGTCGCCGCGATGAACGGCAACGCCGGTGAGCTTCGCGAGGCGTTCGACGAACTCGGCGGATTCTTCCGCGACGAGAACGGGCTCCACGTGTGCTTCGAGCAAGGAGCGGATGGCGGCGCGCGCGTCGAGGCGAACGTGCTCGCGAAATAGAGCATATCCGACCGCGCGGTCGTCCAAGGATACGAACCAAACCGAGAGCGCCTCGTCATCGCGCAGTCGAAGCGTCTCGTCGAACTTCGCGACGCCGATGCCGCGCTCGACGAAGAAAGCCTTCGTGCCGAGTGTGAGACGGCCGTCGATCTTCTCCGTCGTGATTCCGTAGCCTCCTCGATCGATGAATGCCGTACGCGGCGTGGGATCGGTGCGCTGCTCCGTTGCCCAATCTACGAGGGCACGCGCGTAAGGGTGTGAGAGGACGTGATCATTCGCTGCGAGAAGACTCGCGACGTCGCGCTCACGTTCGACGACGACTTCCACGAGACGCGGCTCGTGATCGATCACCACACCACGCAACTCGAGAAGGAGTTGTTCCTGCTCGGCGAGCTCTCGAAGACCTCGGCTCGATACTTGACGCGCCATCGAACCCGCGTCCGCCAGCTTTTCGGCGAGGGTGATCGCGAGAAGTGCATGCACGGTATCGAGCGAGAGAGCCGCCGCTGCGCCGAGGCTCACGAGGGCAATCATCGGTGCTTTCATGCCCCCGGAAAGCGAGACGATCGCCGCGAATACGAGCGCAATCAAGCTTCCCCACTCACAGACGAGCATCAGCTCTCGGTGTGAACGCGACGTCGGGTCGCGCAAGAAGTCGAAATCGAAAGGGGCGGTCTTTCGATTGGAATCGAACGTATTTTTACGAAGCTCGATCGCTAGGAGCCCGAGCGTCGTCGTGCCGGCGACGAGCGCTGCGAATCCGAGGTGTGCGCCCTGTGCCGTGATGAAGTCGGCAACCGCAAAGATCGCATTCGCGAGGATGACGAGCGGTCGCGACCGCGAGATGCGATAGGTGCGCAGACGGACCTCGAGAGCGAGCGAAAACGCGACGGCGAGCGCCGCGAGCGTCATCGTCACCCTGGGGAGCGCGAGAAGATCGACGGCCCATCCTGAGAATCCGAGCAAGGTGCCGATCGCCAAGATTGAGAACGGGACGCTTCGTGCTTCGCGCGAGCGCGCCTTGGACGCTCGCGGCGCAAAATCACTCGATTTTAACCTTGGCGTGGGCAACGCCAACGGCGAAGCTTGAACTGTCGACGCGGGCGCGTCGGGCTCGGCAACGACCGCGACTCGTGGGGGCGACGCCTCGTGGACGGATGGAGACGCAGGGAGTGTTGGCGTTGGGAGCTCTCGCACCGCGTCGACGGCGAGCGGCTTGACGAGCGGAGCCACCTTGGGTGGCGCATCACTCGCACGCGGGCTGTTCGGAGGCACTGAAGTCTTCGGCGGCGCTTGTTTCGGGGCGGCCTCGACGGGCGGAGGCGATCGCGATTCGACGCTCACACTCGGGGGAGCAGCTGTGGGTTCGTCCACCGTTCCCTGAAAGAACGCACCCTTGCACTTCGAATCGCAGAAGTAGCGGAAGGCGCCATCGACGATCGCTACCTGACCCGCGCGAAGCGGGTCGAGCGCGCGCCCACAGGCGGCACAAGCTTCCGTTTCGCGATCCGTAGACATGACCTGCGACCGTACCGCTTTCTTCGGTCTCGGTCACTCGCGCAATCGGGCGCGTAGAAGCACTGAAGCGAGCTCGTTGAAACCGTTTCCCATCGAGCCGTTCGTGACGAAGCGCGGCGGCTTCGGGAGCAAAGCGAGATGACGCTCGACATTGCGAACGCCGACCGAGAGCGGAAAGCGCTCGAAGCATGACGCGTCGTTGACGCTGTCTCCTACGTACGCATAGCGGCAAAGAGCATCCTCCACACTCTCGCCGAAGAGCGCATCGAGTGCATGCAGCACTCCTCGCGCCTTGTCACAGTCGTCGAATGTCGCATGCGCATGGATGCTCGAGCGTGTTGCCCGAGCGCCGCCAGCGCGAAGGTACGTCTCCAGCGCGCCTACGGTTTCGCTGGGAACGTTTTGCGTTTCGCCGATGTCCCAGTTGATGTCGGTCCGCCTGAGCCAAGCATCGGCGGCGCGCACGAGCGTCGGAAACGCGCGATCGACGGCTTGTCCGAGCTCCGCCAATCTCTCGGTTCGGTCGCGCCGCTCGTCCATCGGAATCGGGTCGTCGAGGACGACTCTTTGATTCTTGCGTGAGAGGAGCAGCGCCCCGTTTTCGACGACGATCGCATCGACCGGCCATTGTGGGAGGAGCACCTCACCCCAACCGAGCGGGCGCCCGGTGACCGCGATGAGACGAAAGCCCGCATTTTTTAGCGCAAATAGCGACTCATACACTTCGAGCGAGAGCGCGCCGTGGGTGAGAAGCGTGTCGTCGAGATCGAAGAGGAGTCCTCGAACCTCGGAGAGCTCGGAGTCGATGGCGTCTACGGGCAGCATGCTTCAGCGTCCCCCCGCATCGGCCGAGGGAGGCACGCTCGTGAAAATGAAGTCGTGCGGCGCTTCGCGATGGCACTCGATGCATCGCGCGCTCGTCGTGCGATCACCACGGACGGCGAATGCCCAGACGGCGCCGCCATCGACCGCCTCTTTCGTTGCCGAATACGCGGCGAGCCACTTTCCGTCGGATTGGCCATGCGTCGCCAGAAAGTGTGCGCCGGTCGCATAAGGACGGTCTTCGGCAATTCCGACGGCGCCAGCGTCGTTCGTGCGCACGTCGATGCTCGCGAGGCCGAGGAAGTGTCCGCGCGACACGGGGGTCGAGCTCACGAGCGCGAGTCCCCCGAGATCTCTGCCGAGGGCTTCGTCGACGGCAGCGTCTTCGCGCATCGCCTCCGGACGGTCGCGCAGGTCCGAGACTCCAACGAGTGCACCTCCCCCACCGCCACAGGCGACGAAGCACGACGCGAGCAGGGTCTTCGTTGCGGCGCTCTTCATTCTTTTCGCGGTGTGTATGCGCGGTCCATTTCGAAGACCTCGCGAATTTCGGAGATGTTCCAGCGTACGGGTCAGGCTACATTCATCGCGTGCCGAGAACGAGTGAAACGACGCTGCGCCTCCGCGCAAAGCCCGTCGAAAAGCGTCTCCATATCGTGCTCGTCGAGCCCGAGATCCCGCCGAACACGGGAGCAATCGCGCGTCTTGCGGCGGCTACGAGCTCGCGACTCCATCTCGTCGGACAGCTCGGCTTTCGAATCGACGAGCACAGCGTGCGACGCGCTGGGGTCGACTATTGGCATCTCGTAGACGTGCATACGCACCCTGACTTCGCGCACTTTCTTCATGCGTTCCGCAAAGACAGCCCCGAAGGCCGCCTCCACCTCTTTTCGGCGACCGCCGACAAAAGCTACCTGCGCGCGGGCATGGCGCTCGGAGATGCGCTGGTCTTCGGACGCGAAAGCGTCGGCCTGCCTGACGATCTTCTCGCGGCGCATTCCGAGTCGGTCGTCGGCATTCCGACGCTCGGAAAAGTGCGGTCGCTGAACCTCGCCAACGCCGTCGGGATCGCCCTCTTCGAAGCGCTCCGCGGAGCAGGTGCGCTCGACGAAGTTTTCCTCGCGTAGTTTTTTGGCCTCGCGGGGGGCGGGGCTCTTGTCCCAACGGAAGCGCTGCGCTATCCGTCGGCGCGTGCCGAAACGAACTGATCTTCGCCGGATTCTAATCATCGGCTCGGGTCCGATCGTCATCGGCCAGGCGTGCGAGTTCGACTACTCGGGGACGCAGGGGGCGAAGGCCCTCGTCGACGAGGGTTACGAGGTCATTCTCGTCAATTCGAACCCCGCGACGATCATGACGGACCCCGAGATCGCGTACCGCACGTACGTCGAGCCTCTCGAGCCGAAGACGATGCGCGCCATCTTGGAGCGTGAACGCCCCGACGCGATCTTGCCAACGCTCGGCGGGCAAACAGCGCTGAACCTCGCCCTCGAGTTGCATCGTAGCGGCATGTTGAAGGAGCTCGGGATAGAGCTCCTCGGCGCCAAACCCGAATCGATCGAGAAAGCCGAAGATCGCGCCCTCTTCAAGGAGGCCATGGCACGCATCGGACTCTCGTGTCCGCGTTCCCAAGTCGCACATTCGGTCGCCGAGGCGTTCGAGATCGTACGCGAGACGGGCTTCCCTGCGATCTTGCGTCCGTCTTTCACGCTCGGCGGATCGGGCGGCGGCATCGTCGACAACGAGAGTGAGTTCGCGGCCAAGGTCGAGTGGGCGCTCGCGCAGTCCCCCACGCACGAAGTGTTGGTCGAAGAGAGCGTGCTCGGTTGGAAAGAATACGAGCTCGAGGTCATGCGTGACCGCGCCGACAACTT
>JAHFDV010000421.1 GCA_023248815.1 Myxococcales bacterium | reverse complement strand
GTACGCGACATAATTGTGCTCGCTGCGACCGAGCCACGCGTTGAGCGTCTTGAATTGCATGTATTGCCAATACATCCCGTAAAAGCCACACGTCACGAGAGTGAGGATGATGCACGCTCCGATGCCACGCACCGCCTCGGCGCGCGCGATTGGCGGTCCTCCATGGGCTGCCGGGGCACCGTACATTCCGGGACTGACGGGTGTTTGCGGCAACGAACCAGGAGGACCGTAAGGGGGCATTGTGTGTCTAACGCTATGAGAGGGATCGGCGCATGCCAAGAAGTGACGAGCGCGTGATTGCAGTGAGCGAGGGCCGTACTCGAATCGATCGCGCCTCCATATCGAGCCTGAACAGATAGACGAGATCGTCGCGCGAAGTGCGTTGGCGAATGGAGCGCTGAAGAGACTACTCGCAGCTCGCGCTCACGCACGTCGCCCCAGCGAAGTAGTTGTTCGTCCCTCCCGTCCCATCGTCGATGGTGGGCTGTGCCGGATCGAACTGCCACGTGCTGCCGTTGACGAAAAACTTGTATTGTACCGGCTTTCCGTACGGCACGGGCACGATCGCGCTCCAATTTCCTCCGCTCGCGACGGTCATCGGAATGCCCGTCACCCAAGTGGTCGGAGCACCGAAATCACCGCGGACCTCGACCGAGGTTTGCGCGGCATTGTGGTAGATGAATTCGTGGGGGCACGTCGAAGGAGCAGCACACGAGATGGCATCTGTAGTCGCGTCACTTCCCGAATCTGCGTTGCTCGGCGCATCGATCGCACTGGATCCGTCGATGCCACTCGCGTCGCTCAGGTCGTCCGAACCGTACGTCGGAAGTGCACTCGCATCGACATCGACCGAGACGCAGGTTCCGAGCGAAGGCTCGCACGTGAAGCCGGGATTGCAGGTCGATACGGCCGTTCCATCCTCCCCAACGCGAACGAGAGCGGAGCACTTCGATGACAAGAGGACCTTCATCGATGCGACACGGTCCGTTGGAATCTGTGTGACGATTGCGTCGCGACGATCGAGGGGAATGCCGCCCGACCACGCGGACACGCTGATGGTCGCCGTCGTCGTTGCCGAGCCATTCGTTACGATGCTCAGCGTGTTTGGAAACGGTGTCTGCGCCGTCGAGAAGTCGACGTTGAAGAGCGGGACGCCCTCACTCGTCACATTGACTTTGATCTGATCAGGCGACGGCGCGCCATCCGCAGCGATCGTGAGCATCAATCCACCGCGCGCAGGTTCGATGCCCGCACTGCACGCAATGAGCGTTCCGAGGAATGCAGCTGAGACAGCGTAGCGGCGCTTCATTTGCAGCATCCTATCCACTTCGAGTGGCTCGAGGGAATCGTGATGCGTGCCTTACGGCGAGCCTTCGTGCGCGAACCCGAAGTCCGCTTCGGCTCAGTACTTCTCGGGAACGAAGTGCTGCTCGGACTCTGCGGGGCGCTTGTAGTGCTTCCCCTTTTGTCGCGGCGGAAGCTTGATGCGCTTCGGCGTGAGGTCTTTGTAGTGAATGCACGAGAGAAGATGCGAGATGCAGTTCAGTCTCGCTTTCTTCTTGTTGTCGGCGGGAACTACCCACCAGCGCGATTCGCCCGTGTCCGTCTTTTCGAACATCTCGTCTTTGGCCTTCGAATAGTCGACCCAGCGCGCGCGCGATTCGAGATCCATTGGGCTGAGCTTCCAGCGCTTCACCGGATTTTCAATGCGTGCCTGGAAGCGCTCTTCTTGCACGTCGTCACTGACGGAGAACCAATACTTGATGAGGATGATGCCCGAGCGCACGAGCATGCGTTCGAACTCGGGCACCTCGCGAAAGAACTCTTCGAGCTCTTCCTTGGAGCAGAAGCCCATCACGCGCTCGACGCCGGCGCGGTTGTACCAACTGCGATCGAAGATGACGATCTCCCCTGCCGAAGGAAGATGCGCCACGTAACGCTGAAAGTACCACTGGGACTTTTCGCGATCGCTCGGCGTGGCCAGAGCAGCGACGCGACAAAACCTCGGATTGAGGCAGCCGGAGATTCGCTTGATCACGCCGCCCTTGCCCGCCGCGTCTCTCCCTTCGAAGATCACGACGACGCGAAGATCTTTCTCGCGCACCCACTCTTGAAGCTTCACGAGCTCTTTCTCGAGCCGCTCGAGCTCCGCTTCGTACTTTTTCTTGGTGAGACGATTGGGATCGAACTTTTTCTCCGGGTGGCGCGTATCACCCGCAGAGTTCGTCTTCTCCCGCTTCTTCTTCGCCGTGGTCGCCATCCCATCGAATGTATCAGGCACGCAATTTTTGCTCGACATTCCCGCGCTCTTTTGTGCGCAGCGAGCCTCGGAGAAACCTTGGCGATGCACCGGTTGTTCACGTCTTCGAAAATAGACCTTCCGCGGGAAGCCCCAAATCGACGATGGCGAGCAACTTGTGGCCGCCGCCTGCACGACGGACGATTGCCGCAAGGACTGCGACCGCCGCGCGGGCGAACCGGCGGTGCAACTCTATTGGCAGCTCGCGGAGTGCCTTTCCGATCGCTGCTCGACCTCCTGCGCAAACTGAAGACGCACTGAGCTTCGAAGCTCGTTACGGCTTCGGAAGATTCGTCGAGACGTGCGGCGCGTTGAACTTGTAGTACGTGAGCGTCGAAGCGTCGTTCGCGAGCTCCGTCACCATGACGTGCTTCGACGCGTTCGGGCCCGACGACTGTTTGGCCGTTACGTAGAAGGATTTGCCGGCTGCAGCTGCCATGTGCGAACGAATCGCAAAGAGCGTTGGATCGGTCGCGTGCTTGATGAGCTCCCAAGCGCAGCGCGTCTTCGAATCGGCATCTGGATTCGTGTAGTCTGCAATCCCTTTGCTCGTGAGCACGTAGATGACGGGTCCCGTCGTATCTCGGACCGTGCAGAGATACTCGTTCGGATCCGTACCGATGGTCCACCATACCGAGATCCCTGCGCCGTCGCCGTGCGTAGCATCGACCGGGCGCGCCCTGAACGTATACGTGCGCTTCGCCGTGACCAGCTTGCCGTTGTCGAGCGCGGGGAGAAACGCGAAGTTTTCGATCGAGCTCTCCTGCGAGGCTTGCCCCGTGGGTTGTGCGGTCGTCGTGAGAACCGTGTCGAGCGGTAGGGTGTTCGTTCCGATCGGGCCGGAGATCGGTACACCGCTATCGGAGATCACATCTGGCGCGCCGCCATCGCTCGGCCGACTGCCGTCGCTCTCCTCGTCGCCCGCATCCTCGTCGCTCGTACTCTGGCCGTCAGACTTGATAGAGCCGCCATCGGTAGCCTTCTTCGGCCCGCCGTCGGCGGCATCGTTGCCGTTGTCGTCATCGCTACAGGCGACGAATGCGAGGAGGGCCAACGCTCCCATGGAGAAGACTCGAGCGAGATGAAGTTGCATGTTCGATAGTCCGTTCGTCGCGCCGGGAATCGGGAGGGCGACCTTGCATCCTACCGAGCCAAAGTCGCGGCGACAAACGATCCGCGCGGCGTACGGAACCTTCAGGATTCGAGGGCGGCTTATTGACAGGCTGGCGGCGAGCCGAGGCAGCTCCCCGCGTCACAGCACACGCCCTTCGCGCAGGCGCGCGCTCCCGAACAATCGGCGAGGCAGCTCGTACCACTGCACGAGACAGCCTGCGCACACGAGTCGGGATTTTGGCAGCGGATGTCGCACATGCCGGCGGAGCAAACGATGGGACCCGCACACGTATTTGCCGCGGTGCACGCCACTTTGCACTTGCTACCACTGCACGCGATCTGCTGCTTGCATGCGCCAGCCCCGATGCACGCGATGTTGCACGTGCTCGCGGCAGTGCAGTCGATGGTCGATGCGCAAGAGCCAGCCCCGGTACACGTGACGACGCACGGGATCCCTGCGGGACAGAGGATCGGGTCCGAGCACGTGTCGGCTGCGGTGCACGTGACTTGGCAAGTTCCCGTGGAGTCGCAGGTTCCGACGCCAGCCTCGGCGCAGATCGAAGGGCATGCGGCGATCGCGTCGATCGGAAGTGCGTCGCGCGCATCGTTCGACGCAGCATCAGCGGCCGCATCGAAATCGATCGAGCTCGAATCGGCCAGCGTCGCGCCGTCGGGGTCGAGGGCCCATGCAGCCGCGTCGACGGAGACGAACGTTATGTCCGGAAACGAGCACGCTGCTGCGACGAAGACACTGGCGGAGAAGAGAGCGAGAAGCGCGCGCGAGCGTCGAAGAAGTTGCAACGCGAGGATCCACGCAAGAAGCGGTCCGAAGGCGAAAGTGTCACTTTGCACGTCGGAAAGGGCCATCCGCAATTTACGATCGACGCCGTACCGCCGCACGTGAGGCGTTACGGCGGCGCGGTCGGAAGCGCGTCGCCTACATTCACGCCGCGCCCATCGCTCGCAGGCGCGAACCGATTCGAATCAGTTTCCGCCTCTGTCGCGATCGGCGCCGGCACGACGACGAACCCCGCCGTGGCCGTGTGCGCCCAGTTTCCGCTCTTTACCGGAGACGAAGCATCCGCCGACATCACTATGGGAAAGACGGTGAACCGCAGCCCGCGATTCGGTGAAAACGTCGAAGTGCCCGTCACTCCTCGCGTTCACGCGCGTAGCGACCTGCGAGCACCGTGCACGCCATCAACTGCAGCTGATGAAAAAGCATGAGGGGCAGCACCATCAGCCCAATCGCGGGTGCCGCGAAAAGGACATTGGCCATCGCGATCCCGCTGGCGAGACTCTTTTTCGACCCGCCGAACACGATCGCGATCTCGTCCGCGCGCGCGAAGCCGAGCCCACGGCTGGCCAGACGCGTGAATGTCAGCACGGCGGCGAGCAAGATCGCGCAGACGACCAAAAGCCCGATGAGCTCACGAACGGAGACACGTTGCCAGAGGTGTTGAACGACGGCATCGCTGAACGCGACATACACGACGAGCACGATCGTCCCGCGGTCGACTCCACCAACGATGGACGCGCGCCGCTCCATCACGCCCGCGAGCCACGGGCGGACTAGTTGACCGACGACGAAGGGCAGCAAGATGAGCAAAGCCACGTCGCGCACGCCCGAAAAGGCGATCGACGCGCCTCCCGTGCGGTGCGTCCCCGTCAGACTGAATGCAAGCGGCATGAGCACGACCCCGAGCAAGGTTGAGAGCGACGCACTGCACACCGCTGCGGGGACGTTGCCGTGCGCGATCGACGTAAAGACGATGGCCGATTGAACGGTGGCGGGCAATGCGCAGAGGAAGACGACTCCTTCGTAGACCTCGTGCCCGACGAGACGCACGCCTAGGGGACGAAGAAGGACCCCAAATAGAGGGAAGATCACGAAGGTCGTCGCGACGACGATCAAGTGGAGTCGCCAGTGCGTGATGCCCGCGATGACGGCTTCCCGCGAGAGCTTCGCGCCGTGCAAGAAGAATAGCAGCACGACCGCGATCGTCGTGAGCACGTGGAAAGCCGTAGCAACGGCTCCGCGACAAGGAAACAAGGAAGCGGTCAGCACCGCTCCGAGGATCATCGCGAGAAACGGGTCGAAGAGTCGCG
>JAHFDV010000420.1:1173-5526 GCA_023248815.1 Myxococcales bacterium | reverse complement strand
TTTGATTTGGGATTCGCCGTAGGATCATTTCCAGCGTCTCTAGCGCGCAAGTCGATGAGTGAAACGGCTAGGATCTTTCCCCGTCCGTCGCCGATTGCGCCAGCTCGAGCCCGAAGGTGATCCACGAGTTCGCGTATCCCGGCCTTTTTGCGCTTCACGAACCAAGTTCGTCGATCCCTCATAACGAGAACCAGTACCCCGCACCTTCTATCGGGAGGACGCATGTATTTTCCGAGGAGCTGCGTACGAAGCGTCCCAATTAGGTAGTTCGCGGAGTACTTGCCGAGTGGCTTGATCTCGATGGGAATGTGACCAACACCAGGCGCGAAGGCACAGATATCAACTTCGTTGTCGAAGTCGACGGTGTTCTCTCGGACAATCGAATAGAGTCCGCGAGCGCGCTGGCGAAGGCATGAAGCAACCCAAAGTTGGATCTCTCGTTCCAAGACGGGCTTTCCACCTCGCGCCTCGAACAACTTCCTGTAGCTGAAATCATCGTTCGCAACGAGCTTGTGAACATGCTCAAGATGACTCTGCACGAGCTTGAAGAGCTCATCGAGCGTGCGCGGAATTTTTTCGTCACCGGTCTCGGCGCGAAGGACGTCGTCCTCGCTCCATAGGGCGACTGATGCCTCGACCGCGGCAAGATGTTGTCGTTTCAGACTACGCTCAATGTCGGCTCGCGCGTGCTTCAGTCTCGAGTCGCTCGACATCTTCTTGAGCAGCAGCGTCGCTTCCTGGGTCGGCGTCGAGGCAAGCCTACCGAGACACCTCTCGCGGAGATCCTTTGCGTCGTCACGATTTGTCGGAGAGTACGGCCCGACATGTCTCTCGTCGTCGGCTGGACTAACGAGCGACAAGAGAAGCGTGGACCAATGCGCAAGCGCTTGCGGCGACATGAGCGCCGTAGAAGCCGTGCGACCGAGGTTTTCGTCGAGGTCCTGTTCCAGGAGAGCCGCTACTCCAAGAAAGAGGTCACTCGAACCATCGGAGCTCGCGAAGTCTCTTTTATTGAACCAAGCAGAGGCGGCCTCAGGTTCAACGTGCGCCCAAAGTCGGAGCCAGTTTGGGTCTGGCTTTGAACCCACGGCGCGCTCGATCTCGCGTCGAACGAGAAACGAGACAAGTTTCCCCTCTGTGGCTGCCGTAAGGAGTGCATCGGCGGCATAGCCTATCGTCCGCGGATGTGCTGGCGGCCCCTTCTGGAGCATTTCGATCACGAGTGAGCGAATTATCTCTGCAATCTCCCGATCCGCGCGAGATGCGAACGACAGCACGCCGTGGCTCTCCTCTTCCGATGCCCATTCCAGAGCGAGAACTTCTCGAAGCGCCTGGGTGACTTCCTCGCGATGAGAACGCGCGAGATCGCCGTACCAGAATGGGAACGTGTTCAACTCGAAGAGCCCGAAACGCGCGGCTTGGCGCGCTTCTGCGGGAGATAGGTCGGATGGGCTCACCCCCCCGCGCATGTCGAGCGTTACGCCAGTAAGCCCAATAAGCTGGTCATACTGGCGACTTTCCCGAGGGCGCGGAAGTGATGGTTCAATCTTTCGCCACGCTGCTCGAAGGCCGCGAAGAAGAAGAGTCACCCCCTCGTCGCCCACTTGTCGACGGAGGCTGTGTGTCAGCAGCCTGGCATTCTCCGAAGCGGGTCCGTCAAGCTGGCGCCAGGCCCACCGCAGCGCTTCAAGATCGTCGCCAGCCTCGATCTCGTCGCGGTGCGTCGCGAGAAACGCCTCGTTCGACTTCCGCTCATCTTCATCTTTAGCGCGCCGTTCCGCTTCGCGTTCTTGACGCTTCTGAGAGATCCGTTTGCGTGCTTCTTCCCAACTCAGCAACAGAGTCTTCAGTTCAGCAGGAGCTCCTTCAATCAGCCGAGGAAGTTCGAGTGGGTCAAGGCTGGCCCAGAGCCGTTGGAGGACTGAAATCGGTCCTCCGTAGCCATCCATCCCCGTTGCCGTCGATAAACTCCAGAGCCATTCCAAGTCCCGCGTGTCAGCATCGCCGAAATCTGGAACGGCCATGCTGTTTGATGCCCGCTCACCGGTATCCCGAAATCGTCGCATCCATAGTTCCCTGCGGAGGTTCTCGTTTTGGGTAAGCGCCATATGGAACAACTTCTGCTCATCATCTCCGATGTGCATCGAAGGCTGCTCGTGTTCGTGATGCTCGAGCCGCGCGAGAACGTT
Organism: Myxococcales bacterium; assembly: GCA_023248815.1. Lineage (GTDB taxonomy): Bacteria > Myxococcota_A > Polyangia > Polyangiales > Polyangiaceae > JAHFDV01. The sequence continues at coordinate 3,337 of JAHFDV010000420.1, read as the reverse complement.
CAGAAGGACGGGCGGATACGGTTCGCCCCTCTCCAGCCGCGCCAGGACAGTTGGTATGGCGACCGAGAATGCCTCCTCTGTCGTCGCCGTTACATTTGAACTCTCGAGCGTTGGTGCCAACCGGGCAAGAATCGCGTCAAGGTCGGATGTGGTCATCAAGACCGACGCCGACCGTAGTTCGCCACGAAAGAGATAGTCGCCACCGTTGCAGACAAATTCGACCAACGGCGACCCCGCTAGATGATCGGGTACGAGCGCACTAAGTAGCGCTGCGCGTACGACCTCTTCGCTCCTCGCCGTCAGCTGAAGTAGATCTGCCCTGCGCTGAGACGCTGCGGCCGAGAACGCGGCGACTGCGGCTGCGGAGAGCACAGCGTTCTTCGCTGAGTGCGCGATAGCTAGAGTGGCTTCGGAACACGTCTCGTACTGCCCGTGCTCGACGAGCCCGACCAGATGCAGGAGTGCAGCCGCGTTGTGAGCAAACTCCGACAGGAGCTCGGCAACAGCAGGTTCAATCGACTTCCGCGCGATACGCCGAGCCGTAGCTACGGTCGGCGACAGCTCCCGTTGGTCCGGCGCGAGTCCCTCGCACAGAGACCGAAGTGCAATCTGGATATCGGCATCAGAAAGGCGATCTGGGTCGCCCTCGTATAAAACCGTCATCGGATGCTCCGCGATGATGAGACTCCGAAATTCTGGAACTTCAGACGATAGCCAGCCGACAACCTTGCCGCGATCCGCGGGAATTTCGAACTGACCTTTACCTGCGACGTCTACAAGAATGGCGGCGCGGATTGACTCGCAGGGCATACCGTTTCGAACGCGATCGGCGAACCAACGCGCCGCCAAGAAGTGAGACACAGGTCCTTGCGGTAGCTGCACCGCTTCGTGATTTCCCTTATGTGCAAAGAGAGGATTCTCGAGAAACTCGCTCAGGTCCGACGCAGGCCAGTCGGCGAACAACTGACGAGACGATATTGCCGAGTCGGCAAAAGCGGCATTCGGCACACCGATGTGCGGCGTTCTCGTGAGCATTGTTGCTGCGGCGACACGTTCAAGCCCGCCAAAACCTCGCGCGAGCGGAATTTGCTGCGCGCGAGTCCTCTCTGCACGCTCATCGTGGAAAGATGAGCGAACGTACTCTTCGAGCAGTACCGACCACTTCGTCAATCGTCCGCCACGTCTCCTCAGGTTGGCGAGCAATCTAACGTCCGAGGGACGGAGCTCTATGAGCTCGCCGATCTCCTCTTCGTCGAATTCGGTCATGAGCGCGTCGATGTCCAGCACGCCACTCGCTTCAGCGAGCGCCCTGATTGCCGACAATTCGAGCGCGTCAAATGTGATCAACGACGGAGTGATCGACTCGGTTCGCGACAGCAGTCGAGCGAGCTCACGCGCCGACGCAGATGTCCATGCGCCGTTGCGAGCGCTGAAGATAAGTTTCGTTGGATGTTCGTCGAAGTCGATCCTTCGCTGCAGCCGACGAAGGAGTTGTTCGAATGTGTACTGACGAAGATAAAGCTCGTCGATAGCATCGATGAAGAGGATTCCGGGTGAGTCCGACTCGAGATGTTGCACGAGAGCAGTCTCTTCAATCGGATCCAGATCCATCTCCGGAGTAGCAAGAATGCTCGATGCATCGGCGAACACGGCCGTTCGTCCCTTGGCGCGTATCCGGCGCGCCTGCTCGCGGAACTCGGTCGTCTTTCCCGACCCTGAAGGTGCCACGAGGACGACGGGCTGTAGGTCGTCTTTCGCGACTATGCCAGAGAAGGTGTCATGGGCGTGCGGCCTTATCGCTCGACGTACCGCGCGTGTTTGAGCATCCAGCGCCTCATTCGTTCCCACCTCAACGACGTGGCGCACAATCTCAACGTACGTATCCCGTCCCATCACGCCCCCCCCCGACGATTCATCGGGTTAGAGCATCGCACAAACGCTTCGAACGATCAGGCCCGTCGGCGGCGGCACCAGATCTTTAGAGCACGCGCAGAATTTCGCCCGGCTCAACTTCGAGCGCCTTTGCCAAGTCGAGGAGTACCGGAAGCGACGGAGTCCTCGTGCCGGCTTCGATGCGGGAGAGATGAGACTTGGGCACATCGGCCGCCCATGCGAGCGACTCTTGGGTCAGACCGGCAGCCTCGCGAAGCGTTCGAATGCGAGC
>JAHFDV010000420.1:0-1163 GCA_023248815.1 Myxococcales bacterium | reverse complement strand
GCGACGGTATCGATACGGCAAATTATGTAGTTGCCACGGAGGCAACTTGTGAGACATTCGAGGTCGGCGGGGGCTGCGAAACCAGTGTCTTTACAAGCGGCAGGTCGGACGGCAAGGCGCGACACGCAAGTTCCCAAACGGGCGGTCGCATGCGCGCTGTTGCTTGTTTGCGTCGGTTGCTATTCGAGCCGACGAAGCAACGCGCGGTTTCCGCAAAAGCTCGCGGTGTGTGCCAGCGCGGCGGATGCTCAAGAGCTCCTCAAGCAAGCTCAAGTCGACCTATCGGAGTGCACCAACAAAGTGACGTTCAGCTCCACAGATCTGGACCAAACGCTTTCTTGCGAGGACGCTCGGTCCAACGTGGAGCGAGCCAAAAAGAAGCTCGCCATATTGCGCAGGCGCGAGCTGGCTCCCGCTCAAGCGCCGACGAGTCCGCAGCTTGAAGGACATCTCGCGAAAGTTGCCGTGATGCTGAAAGAACAAGAGGCCGACGATCAGCGGGAGCTGAAACGACGACGAGATGCTGAGCGAGAGGCACACCTTCGTACGCTTGAAGCCTGTTCATCAAACAGTCTGGTGAGGGCCTCGCGCCGACGGCACAAAGAGGTCTTTGAAAGCGACGAAGCCGAACTCTACGTGAAGCGGCATTGCACGCCGCGAACGGAGACAATTAGCGCATCCGCCCAATGCACCGACGGGAACGGCTTCGTCCGCGCATGCACCAAAAAAGTGGCTGGCGAAGTGATCGGCTACACGTGCGGAAAGGGCCTTGATCAGGAAATGAGTCAGCTCGGACTACTCAAGTTGGGTCTGATACGAGAGCACCCTTTCCCGGACGAATTGAATGTCTCGCCGGGTGATGCGGACTGCGCGGCGGCCACACGACGGCTCGAACAACTCGGAGAGCGTGCACCCGAAGAAGTGTCACCGTGAACAAGAAGACGGTCCTTTTGGTGGCCGCGCCGACGCTTGTGCTCTTAGTTGGGGCAGCATTCTGGTGGACTTGGAACCGTTCTCCTCGGCACTCCATCGTCGAGCTCTCCCGGGCCATCGAACAGCGCGATCGCTACAGCTTTGAGAGGTTCGTCGACGTAGATGGTGTCGTTCGAAGTGTCGTGTCCGAGGTGGCCGCAGGGAACCCTATCGCTCAAGGCGCCATGACG
>JAHFDV010000419.1 GCA_023248815.1 Myxococcales bacterium | reverse complement strand
GACCAACGCGTTGGCGGTGAACGTTCGCTCCGACACGCCCCCGGTAGGATCGTCCGTGTTCGTATTTTTCGGGCTGGTCACCCTTTGGTTTTTGACCTGGCTCTTTGCCCGCATTTTCAAATCGACCACCCGATGAGCAAGAGGAGATCCGAATGAGGTACATCACGGGAGCCGTCGGCGTGGGCTTGATCGGCCTACTGACGGGCACGTCGCTGTTTGGGTACATCCCTGGCTCTCATGAACGTTCGCTCGTCCCCACGAGCGTGCGCGCAGCGCCTGGCGGGTATCGCTCGTGGAGTTTTTGGCATTCAGGATCGCACGGAGGAAAGTGACATGAACGAACTTGCATTGGGCGGTATTTTGAAATCGGCGGTGATGGCGCTTCTCTTCACGACCATCGGGCTCGTGATGTTCGGCGTCGCATTCCTCATCATCAAAGCGGTGGCACCGTTTTCGATGCGCAAAGAGATCGAAGAAGATCAAAACACGGCGCTCGCGATTCTCATCGGCGCCGTCATGATTGGTCTCGCGATCATCATCGCTGCCGCGATTCACTGAGCGCGCGAACGAAAGCGCGAGAAATAGAGTGGTGATCGAAGAGCCCGAGAAAGGGGAACAAAGCCCCGCAGGGCTGAGTGCACGCACGGCCACGTGGCTGCTCTTTGCCACGGTGCTCGTCATCGCGACCGCTGGAATCGTCTACGAGCTCGTGGCGGGCGCGATTGCGTCGTACGTGCTCGGAGATTCGGTCACGCAGTTCTCGTTGGTGATCGGCGTCTATCTCTCGGCGCTCGGCGTCGGTTCGTATCTCTCGAAGTTCATCGACGAGAAGCTCGAACGCGCGTTCGTCGAGATCGAGTTCGCCACGGCGCTCGTCGGAGGGCTCTCGGCGCCAATCCTATTTCTGAGCTTCGCCTACACGCGCGCGTTCCCCATCATTCTCTACGGGACGGTCGGGCTCGTCGGCACGCTCGTCGGGCTCGAGCTGCCCCTCCTCATTCGTCTCTTGAAGCAGCGCATCGAGCTGAAGGACCTCCTCGCGCGAGCGCTCTCGTTCGACTACCTCGGCGCGCTCATCGGTTCCTTGCTCTTCTCGCTCGTCCTCGTTCCACGCCTCGGACTCGTCCGAACGTCGTTGCTCTTCGGGCTCTTGAACGCGCTCGTCGGCATCGCGTCGACCTACTTCATCTTCTCGGAACCCGGAGGGCCGCGATCTTCGAGTGGCACAGGGCTGCGCGGAGCACGCATTCGGGGCGCGTTCGTCGCGGCGATCCTCGTCGTCTGTTTCGTTCAAGCGGACCGCGTGACGACGCTTTCCGAGGAAGAGATCTATGCCGACGAGGTGATCTTCGCGAAGCAGTCGGCGTATCAGCGCATCGTCGTCACCCACTCGAGCTCCTCGTACCAGCTCTTTTTGAACGGCAACTTGCAGTTCTCTTCAGGCGACGAGTATCGCTACCACGAAGCGCTCGTTCACCCGCCGTTCGCCGCGGCGGCTTCGCATCGGCGCGTGCTCGTTCTCGGCGGCGGGGACGGCCTCGCAGCCCGCGAGATCTTGAAGTATCCAGACGTCGAATCAATCACGCTCGTCGACATCGATCCCGACATGACCAAGACGTCGGACAAGATGCCCGTGCTCCGCAGCCTCAACGAAGGCAGTTTGCACGATCCGAAGATGCACATCGTTCACGAAGACGCGATGGTGTGGATCGCGGATCCTTCGCGAAGAGACGTGCAGTTCGACGTCATCATCATCGACTTCCCGGATCCCAACAACTACGCGCTCGGCAAGCTCTACACGACACGCTTCTATTCGCTCGTGCGCGAGAAGCTTGCGGACGGCGGTGCGCTCACCGTCCAAGCGACCTCTCCACTTTTCGCTCGTAGCGCCTTTTGGTGCATCGCGCGAACGATGGAGGCTGCGCACCTCGCCACGCGTCCCTATCACGTGGCCGTGCCTTCGTTCGGTGAGTGGGGTTACGTGCTCGCGAAGAAAGAAGCATTCGAGCCGCCCATCGATGCGCATGTGAGCCCGTTGCGGTTTTTGGACGCAAAGGCGATGCAGGCGCTGTTCATCTTCTCGAAAGACATGAGCGAGCCGCCCGTCGAGGTGAACCGGCTCAACAATCAGATGCTCGTTCAGTATTACGAGCGCGAGTGGAAGAAGTGGAACTAGCGTTCCCTACGCGAGCGGCACGATGATCGGTCTCACGCGACGCCAGATTTTGGAGGCGTTTCTCGCGCTCCCCGTTGCCAGTGCCGCGTGCAAGCGTCCAGCACCGCGCGTCTTCGCAGGCGAGATTCGCGGGGCGCGCGTCGATGTCGGTCACGAGCTCCGCAAGGCTTCGCGGGCGCCTTGGCCGACGACACCTCCGAAGAAGATCGGGACGGCGATCGTCGGCGGTGGGCCGAGTGGACTCTCTGCTGCGTGGCGTTTCGAGCGACTCGGCTACGCGGACTATATGGTGTTCGATCTCGAAGAGCGCGCGGGTGGCACGTCGCAGTTCGGTACGGACGGAGTCGTGCCTTACCCTTGGGGAGCGCATTATGTGCCACTGCCGACGGCGAACAATCCCGCGCTCGTGACGTTGCTCACCGAGATGGGAGCGCTCGAGAAGCCGAAGAAAGACGGCGACGAGCCCGAAGGGCGCGAAGAGTGCTTGATTCGAGATCCTGAGGAGCGGCTCTTCTACATGGGCAAGTGGTACGAGGGTCTCTACCCACGAGCTGGCGCCACGGCCGACGACCTCGACGAGCTCGCGCGGTTTCAAAAAAAGATCGACGAGTTCGTAGCGAAGAAGACGAGCGACGCGAGACGCCCGTTTTCGATCCCTCTCGCAACGGCCACCGAGGATCCTGCGATCCTGGCGCTCGACCAAGTTCCGCTCGCGGATTGGTTGAAGGAGCAGAACCTGAAAGGCGATCGCCTGCGGTGGTTCGTCGATTATGGCTGCCGGGACGACTACGGGCTCTCTCTCGCAGACACTAGCGCCTATGCAGGGCTCTTTTATTACGCGTCGCGCGTCAATCATGTCGGCGAAGAGACACAAGACTTCCTCTCGTGGCCCAACGGCAATGGGCACATCGTCGAACACCTGCTGTCGGTGACTGCGCAACGTGTTCGCCCTTCGACACTCGTCACCGAGATCATTCCCGGTGAAAAAGACGTCCGGCTCCTCGCGTGGGACACGCGTACGAATTCATTGGAGAGTTACGTCGCCGACGAGGTGATCTTCGCCGCGCCGAAGTTCACTGCGAAACACGTAGTGCGACCTCTTCCGGGGGTCACGCCACCGTGGGAGCAGTCCTCGCTCGATTACGGGGCGTGGATGGTCGCGAACATTCATCTTTCGGGCCGACCCGAGACGCGCGGCTTTCCTCTCGCTTGGGACAACGTGCTCTACGACTCCCCTTCCCTCGGCTATGTCGTCGCCACGCATCAAGCGTTGCGCGATCACGGCCCGACCGTCCTGACCTACTACTATCCGCTCGTGGACCACGATGCGCGAAAGGCACGTGAACGGCTGCTCGCACTCACGCACGAAGAGTGGTGTCACGTCATCGTCGCCGATCTTCGCCGCGCCCACGTCGGCCTCGAGGAGCTCATCGAGCGCATCGATATCAATCGCTGGGGTCATGCCATGGCGCGCCCCACGGTGGGCGCAATGAAGCAGCGCCTCGCCTACACGAAGCCTTACGGCCGCATTCACTTCGCTCATAGCGACACCTCCTCGATGGGGCTCTTCGAAGAGGCCCAACATTGGGGCGTGCGTGCTGCGGAAGAGATTCTGCTGGGCCGCGGACACCCGTCCTTCGGAAGGCTCACATGACGATACCAATGGGCGTGGAGGCTCGAGATGCGTGGCGCGCGTTCTCGAAGGCCACGTGGCTTTGGGGCCCGGGCGTGGACACGCTCGTCTTCGGCGGCACGGCCGCGTCGGCGCTTCTCCTCGTCGTCGTCGCGCGCGCAGCGGGCATTCGCGAGCTCCCCGAGTGGGGCTACTTGCTCTTCGTTCTGGGGATCGACGTCGCGCACGTGTGGTCGACTCTTTTCCGCACGTATTTCGATCACGAGGAGCTCTCGAAGCGTCGATGGCTCTATTCGTTGCTTCCGGTCGCTGTCTTCGTCGTCGGAGCGGCGTTGTACCGGCACGGATCCCTCACGTTTTGGCGCGTGCTTGCGTATCTCGCGGTTTTCCATTTCATGCGTCAGCAAGTGGGCTGGGCCGCGATCTATCGCGCGAAAGCGAAAATCTTCGAGCGTCTCGACCGCATCCTCGACAACACACTCCTGTATCTGGCGACGGGCGTACCGATTCTCTTTTGGCACACACGCGAGCGCAGCTTCAAATGGTTCGTGACGGGCGACTTCATGAGCGGTGCCCGGACCGTGCACATCGCCAACGCGATTTTGCCCTTCGCCGATGGCCTGTACGCCATTGCGTGGCTCGCATTTCTGGCGCGATTCTTCACGCGCCGAACGTTCGAATGGGGACGCTTGCTCTTGATGGTGACGACCGCGGCCTGCTGGTGGATCGGGATTCGGGCGACGAACTCCGATTTCGAGTTCACGGTGACGAACGTGATCGTTCACGGCATCCCGTACATGTTTCTGCTCTATCGATACGGGCGCGCGCGAAGCGATGAAGCGCCGAAGCTGCTCGGCTCATCCATCCTCAAAGGCGGCGTGACCGCTTTTGCGGTGTCGCTCGTTCTCATCGCTTTTCTCGAGGAGATGACGTGGGATCGCCAGGTATGGCACGAGCACGCGTTTTTTTTCGGCGAGAGCGATACCGCGCATGCCGCGTGGCTGGCCTTTCTCGTTCCTTTGTTGGCGGTGCCGCAGGGGACTCACTACGCGCTCGATGCCTTCCTTTGGCGAAGACGCGACGTGACACGTGCGCAGAGCCGCGCGCTCGGCTTCGAGTGAAACCGCGCGCGACTTCGCAACAGTGAGTACTTGAAAAGCGCCTGCATCCACGCGATACAGCGCGCAGTGAGCGACAAAGAAAGCAGCGCGGCCGACAAGGCCTATTGCGTCTCGTTCACCGCGGCGATCATCGCAGCGGGACTCGCGCTCGTCGTCATCGCGCTGCGGGCACGCTTTCCCTACGAGCTCGAATGGATGACGGGCTCGGTGCTCGATCACATCGACCGCGTGCGTGCCGGGAAGCCCGTCTACGTCGCCCCGTCCGGCGAGTGGACACCATTTCTCTACCCTCCTGCGTTCTATTGGCTGTGCTCTCTCTTGCCCAAGACCAATCCCGAGTTTCTGGGACCTCGCCTCGTGGCACTTGCCGGAACGGGAGTCGCCTCGGTCGGCGCCTACTTGATCACGCGTCGTCTCTCCGGAAGCAAACGCGACAGCCTGTTGGCTCCCCTTCTGTTTCTTTCGACCTTTGCGTTCGTCTCGCATTGGTTCGACATCGAGCGCGTCGATTCTTGGTTCGTCGCATTCACCGCCATTGCATGTATCGCGCTGTTTCGCCTTCCCGGAGCCATCGGCGGCGCCGTGGGCGGCACGTTGCTGGCCCTCTCCTGCTTCTTCAAGCAGCCC
>JAHFDV010000418.1 GCA_023248815.1 Myxococcales bacterium | reverse complement strand
GGCTTCCGTCTTCGTCGGTTTTTCCCATCAGGAGATCGGTCCAGTTTCTTTTCGTTGTGGTCGTCATGGTCGCCTCCCGATGTATCCGTCCGAAGGGTGTGAGAGTTTCGAATCGTCGAACCGGAAGCGCGGAGTGGGCTCGTTCGTCATGCAGCTTGTCGGCGAAGGGCTCATCGTTCGTCGGACCGTCCGGCAAAACTTCAGCACTTCCTGTGCCAATGGCGCCGCGCCGACCCGTGCCCGTCTCTCCGCGTCGATCGGCACGTCTTCGTCAACGCTTCCGCAGCAGCACATCGAGTTTCGGTTCATCGGAGTGCATCGCCTTACATGGTCAAATTGGCGATGCGAGACAGTTTGCTACGCCACGCGCGGCATTCCATATCGAGCTGCCACTCCTTCGCACGAGCGCTGACAAATCTGTCTCACTCGAAAAAGCGTATGAGCCTATTTTATCGGTTGATTCCGCGTCGGCACGGTGATTGCTCACTGAATGACATGGACTCTTCCGTGACGCGATACGCGGATGTCCAGAGCGGGTTGCGTGTCTTCCTCGTCGAAGATGATCCGGCCGATGCCGCCATTCTGAGCCGGATGCTGAAGCGCTCGTTCGGTAAGGCGCACGTATTACGCGTCGCGTCGAATCTTGCCGACGCCGTGCGCGGGCTTTCCGAAGAAGGGAAAGCGTACGACGTCATCCTCCTCGACATCGGACTGCCCGATACGACGGACCTCAGCGGGCTCGAACGTCTTCGTGAGATGAAGATCGCGAGTCCCATCATCGTGCTCACCGGGGCGGACGACGACTCTCTCGCGCTGCGTGCCGTCGCAAAAGACGCGCAGGACTATCTCGTAAAGTGGGAGTTCGACGAGAACTTCATCTCGCGCTCCATTCGTCATGCGATCGAGCGCCATCAGCTCGTTCTTCAACTGACGCTCGCGAAAGACGAGGCAGAGCTAGCGAATCGCGCCAAGAGCGATTTTCTCGCGAACATGAGCCACGAGATTCGTACGCCGATGAATACGGTTCTTGGAATGGCGGAGCTTCTTCACAATGCGAAGCTCTCTCCGACGGAGCGCGAGCAGCTTCATCGGCTCCAGCGCGCGGGCGATCACTTGATGAGCTTGCTCGAAGACATTCTCGATCTGTCACGGATCGAGGCAGGGCAGATGCACCTCGAAGAGACGTCGCTCGATCTCGACGATCTCGTCCGGACGGCGATCGACATTCCCCGCCTCGCGGCCGAGCGTAAAGGCGTCTCGCTTTTGGTCGAGCGTGATGCCGTGCTTCCGCAGCGAATCAACGGCGATCCGAAGCGACTCCGGCAGATTTTGCTGAATCTCGTGAACAACGCCGTGAAGTTCACGGACAAAGGCTTCGTGCGGATATCCATTCTCCCGGACGACGGCGGTCTCTCCCTGCACTTCACCGTCGAGGACAGCGGCGCAGGTATTCCCAACGACAAGCTCGACGCGATCTTCGGAAAGTTCGTGCAGGCGGAGACCTCTACGGCGCGTCGCTTCGGTGGTAGCGGTCTCGGGTTGCCCATCGCGCGCCGTCTGACGGAGAGCATGAACGGCCGACTCTACGTCGAGAGCACCGTCGGGAAGGGGAGCACATTCCACGTCGTCTTGCCGCTTCGGAGCGCTGAAGACCAGCACGAGAGAGACGGCGTCGACCAAGACGTTCCTGCGCTCGAAACGAAATTGCGCGAGCTGGAGCGCACGATTCGCATTCTCATGATCGACGATTCGCCCGACAACCACGAGCTCGCAAAGGCTTTTGTAGCCGACCTTCCCGTTGCGATTTCGACCGCAGAATCTTGCGAAGAGGGACGCAAAGCCTTTGGTCGCGAGACGTATGATCTCGTCATCGTCGACATGCACATGCCCACGGCCGACGGCGTCACGACGCTTAGAGCCCTTCGCCAAATCGAGAAAGAGAACTTCGCCGTTCCGACTCCCATGATCGCATTCAGCGCCGACGTGCTCAAGGAGACGATCGCGCGCGCGATGGGAGCTGGGGCCGATGGCTATTTGTCGAAGCCGCTTCGTCGCAAGACGTTCCTGGAGAACATTGCCCTTCACACCGCGACCCATTCCAGCGTGCATGCTTTCGCGAAACCCGCGCCCCTCGCAAGCGATCTGCGTGCCCACGCGCTAGGTGCCGCTTCAGCGCCATCGACGACGACCGACTTCGGCGAGGCGACGAAGCCCGAGGTGAGAAAGAAGAAAGAAGGGATCGACCCGAGAATTCTTCCGATCCTGCCGCCCTTCCTCGAGAACCGGAAAAATGATCTCGGCTTGATCGAGGGAGAGGTCTGCAAGGGGGACTTCGACGCCGTCTATCAGATCGCTCATCGCATGAAGGGAACGGGCGCATCGTATGGCTTTCCAAAGATCTCGGAGATCGGCGAAGCGCTCGAGGTAGGGGCTACGGCGAAGGACGCGGAGGCGATTCGCCTCCAGATTCAAGAGCTCGCCACCGAGCTTGCTCGCATCGACACGATCGTCGGACCAATGCTCGCCGCGGCGACTGCGCAAGTTCCTTCGAACAAGCAGCCACGTACCAACGCATCCTCTTCGACGAACACACAACCCAGCGCTGTTCTCTCGGCCGCCGCGAGCGCACTGGACGCTGAAAGGAGACAGTCGTCGTGAAGGCCACCGAACCGCAGAGCACCGAGACCGCGCAGGCGCTTCCTTTCTCCGGCGAGGAGATTCCTCTCTCGCAGATCGTTGCGGCGACGAACGCTGCAATTTACGCGCGGTCGGAAGGAGAACATCCGGCGTATCTCTTCGTGAGCGAAGGCGCCGTTCGTCTATTCGGTTATCGACGAGAACTCCTGCTTCGACCCGGGGCTCTCGAAGAGCTCATTCACGAAGACGATCGTGCAGCCGCCACACTCGCGTTTTCGACCTCGCCCGACTTCGGGACCGCGGAGTATCGCATCCTCCACGCCGACGGCACGTTCCGTTGGCTTCGCGACCAATGGCAGCGATCCGAAAGTGGCACGAAGACTTTTTTTGCGGGAACGCTCGTGGATGTTTCGTCGCTTCGCGAGACCTCTGCGCTTCTCGAGCGCGAGACGAGGCAGCACATGCGTGCGAAGCGAGATCTCGAGCAGTTCGCTCACGTCGCGTCTCACGACCTTCGCGCGCCGCTTCTCGCGATCGGGACGCTTGCGGAATGGCTAGAGACGGACCTCGGTCCCACCGTGGGCGAGGAGGGGCACGAACAGATGCGCCTGCTTCGCGGACGCGTGCAGCGCATGGACCGGCTCCTCTCGGACCTTCTCGAGTATGCGAAGGTTGGACGCGTCAAAATTTCTCCCGAGACGGTCGACGTGAAGGAGCTCATCGAAGAGGTACTCGATCTCGCGGACCTCGAAACGTCGGTGACGCTCGTGACACCCAAAGAGCTCCCATCACTCTTCACGGCGCGGCTTCCGCTGAAGCGCGTGTTTCTCGGGCTCCTCGGAAATTGTGCACGTCACCACGACGCTCTGCCTGCGCGCGTGACGATCGAAACGCGATCCATCGGAGAGTACGACGAATTCACCATCGCTGACGACGGCCCGGGCATTCCCCCCGAATTCTATGACCGCGTGTTCGAAATGTTTCAAACGCTGAAGCCCCGCGACGCGAACGAGGGCAGCGGCATGGGGCTAACGCTCGTGCGCCGTCTCATCGAATGGTCGGGCGGGCGCATTGCACTGTCTCCGAATACCCCGAGAGGGGTCGTCGTGACGTTCTCTTGGCCCAAGGTTTGGAAAGCAATTCCGACGGCAAGCGGATCCATTCCGCGCATGGCGATCGCCAAAGCGTTGAAAGACGAGAAATCGACGAGAGAGGAAAAGGGCTCATGAAAGACGTGCGCGTAGTGCTCGTAGAAGACGACGATGTCGACATCATGGCGATGCGTCGTGCGTTGAACGCGAGCGACGTTCCTTTCACGTTGAGCATCGTGCGGGATGGCATCGAGGCGCTCCAATGCCTCCGCAAAGAGGCGCAGCTCCCGCATCTCGTTTTTCTCGATCTCAACATGCCGCGGATGGGCGGCCTCGAAGTGCTCGACGAGCTCCGCAAAGAAGGGCCGACGGTCGCAAACGTGATCGTGCTCTCGACTTCCGGCGCATCCATCGATCGCGAAGAGGCCATCGCGCGTGGCGCTGCGGGCTACGTCGTGAAGTCGAACTTCATGGGAGACTTTCGAGGATTCACGGAGATGATCTCGAGCTTCATGCACTCCGCAGCGGAAGTCCCCTCGAACGCTCGCATCCGTTGCGCCAGTCGTCGCGGCTCCGATCGCCCCAGCGACCATTGACGCAAGTCCGCGTCGTCCGATGTTCCCGTGAGGCTGCAATTCGGTGAGGCGACGTTGCGGGTCGGCTCATGGGCAAGGCGCAACATGGGGCAATTTGTCGCTGAGTGCAGCTCGATTACAGGCGCTTGCGCGCGGCTACAGTGGCACGCTGAATGCAGCTCCTTAAGGGGACCCAACACTTCAAAGGAGAGCGCATCATGAAAGAGACGCGACAAGAACGAGCCCCTAACGCGAAGGAGACGGCCATGAGTCATCAAGCTGCGACCGTAAATGGGCACACGATCAGTCAGAGCCAGAAGATCGCCACACCGCATCTCGGCATGAGCGACGAAATCCTCGCGTCGTCGAGCGTGATCCTCAACCGTGTTCTCTCGAACGCGAGCTTGCTCGTCATCAAGACGAAGAAGGCCCACTGGGACGTCATGGGTCCGCAGTTTTACTCGCTCCACAAACTTTGGGACGAGCAGTACGAAACGCTCAGCGAGCGCACTGATCAGATCGCCGAGCGCATTCGCTTCCTCGGCGGGTTTCCGATCGGGACGGCAACGGGCTGGCTCGAGCATGCCGTCGTGCACGAGAATCCGGGTCGCATCGAAGCGGCGACGGACGCCGTTCGCGAGCTCATGGAAGACCACGAACTGGTTGCCCGCGTGCTTCGCAAAAATATCGAGGAGCTCGAAGGCAAGGACGTCGGTACGGCGGACTTCCTAACGCAGCTCCTTCAAGACCACGAAAAAATGTCGTGGATGCTTCGCTCGTTCTTGAGCGGCGAGGCGGTGGAGTCGATCGGCAGTGCACCGCGCAAGTCGGCACCGCACCTTGCCTGACTAGCTTCTAGAACGTATCGCGCGCCGGGGTCTCGGCGCACCTCGTAACCGGTAGAGATCGTGGCTCGTGAGGCTCCGATCTCGCCGGTTACGAACTTTTGTGCGCTGGTTGTTGCGCGGTGCTCAGGCCATGGCGTGCAGCCAGGACGCGTAGTCGGGATGGCCAAGCTTCGAGACGAATGTGCTCCACGCCCTTTCGTCGAACTTCACGACGAGCTCGTCGAGCTTCGAGATGGGGGCGTCCTTTCGCAGCGTCGCGAGCTTCTTGTAAAGAAGCGCGACTTCGCGATTCTCCGAGAGCGTGGCAGCGAGGCGATCCTTGCCACGAATGGCCGCGGGCCACGTCGAAGCGTCGTCGGGGATGTTCTCGATGCTCTCGAACGTGTCGAGAAGAGCGGCCGCCGTGC
>JAHFDV010000417.1 GCA_023248815.1 Myxococcales bacterium | reverse complement strand
TTTCCGGATCGGTTGGCCCGCCGAAAAGAAGATCACGCGCAACGGACGCAATCGCATCTACGTCACGGTCTCCCTCCTCCGAAAAAACCTTCTCGGAGCCGCGCTCGCGCGCGACGACGCCGGATATTTCTTGGACTGTCCGGTCCGTGGCGCCCCTTGAAGGGCTACTCGTACATGACGTATTCGGGCTGCGGTGAGAGCTTCATCACCTCGTCTGGCCCCATCAGCTTCGCGCCATTGCGTGTGTCTTCGTCGAAGAAAAGCTTGAAGCCTGGGTGTACTCCCGTCGTCATCACCTTCATGAGGTTCGCATAGGTCACGAGCTTCGAGCCCTTTGGGCCGAGACCGTCGACGCTCTTGATGAACACGACGCCTTTCGTCGGAGCGACGACCTCTTCGTTTTTGACACCGAAGCGCATCAACTGGTGGAACACGAGCGGCTTCTCGGGAAGGTCATTTTCTTCGACGATCTTGGAGAGATAGGCACCGACCGAGTTGATGACCTCGCCCGTCGTTTGGCCGTAGAAGATGCCGGGCGTCTGCTTGGCGCGCACCGACCACTCGGGATCGAGTGCGATGCCGACGTCGGGCTCTTTGAGATACCGCTCGAAGTGTTGCACCTCGTCCAAGAACGCCGCCTGCCCCGGCTGAATGTTCAAGAGGAGGATGCCTTTGTGCTCACGCGTGAGCGCCAAGAACTCGTCGACGACGGAGTCTGGAACGCGACGACGGAACTTTCCGTCTTTGCCCGGAAAAGAATTCACGACGACCGCAATCAGCTCGAACACGGGCAGATAAGGGCGATCGCTCGGATACTTCTCGGCGTACGAGATGAGCTTCTTGGCGCGCTCAGGAAGCTTGCCTGAAAGCGGACCGAGCGCAGGCCCGCCAGGCGTTCCGCAAAATCCGATGAGCCGATAATTGGGAAAGAGGGTTCGCCCTCCACGCGGCAACTCGGGATGCTTGACCTCGGGCACCGGAGGAACGTCCGGCTTGGCGGCACCATCTGGCTTGACGGGATCGGGCTGAACCTCGAGCGAGCTCGAACGGACCGGCCCCTTGACCGTTGGGGCGCTCCCCGCGTTGGGTCCACAAGCGACGAGCGCAAGCAGAGCGCAGCAGGGTGCGAGGCGCGAGACGAAAGCCGCGCGTCTCAACGAGTGCCGCTCATTTGCTGTTCTGCGTGAGCGCAACGCAACGACCTTCCAAGCAGCGCGCTTCGTACGCGACGTATTCACACTTGTTTTCAGGACACCTACTCTGATGCCCCGCACACATCGTCCGGAGGGCCATCGCCTTTTCGCGCGTCACGCCCGTGCGGCGACACGTCGAGCAGCACGTGTGCATGTTGAGATCCGTGAGCTCGCAATCGAAGTCTTTGTCGCACTCGCCTTGTTGCAACATCGGCGAGAGCGGCGGATGCGCCGAGCTCTGCGAAACGGGCGCCGTTGCCGTCGGTTCCGGCGCCTTTTCTTTTTTCGAGCAGCTCGAGAGACCAATCAGCAACGACAGTCCAAACGAAAGCAGCGCCGTCCGCATCAGAGACCGGAGTCTACCAGAAGGTGCGACGCGCCGTCGACGTTGCACGCTTCACGGCGGCGCGCAGAGACCGAGCCCAAGATTGAGGAAGTAAGTGCACACTTCGCGGCGCGCACGGATGCGTTGAAGACCAAACGTCATGAGGTAGACGTTGCCGACGTCGCTCGAGCAGCTCCACTACCGCTCCGAGAGTGGCGCGGCGATCCCCAACGCGACGAATTCGCGCGTGCTCCAGTGACCCGTTCGTTCGATGCGAGGTTCCATTCCCGCCCAGCGACTCCGAAACTCAGTGCCCGCCGGGCGGTGATGGCGGCGCGGTGACCGGAGCCGGCCCTTCGTGACCGCGCGCGACGAACTCGCCGCTCACGTACTCCATCGACTTCTGCTTGAGCCCGAAGACGGCGTCGGCATTCGGAAGCACGAGCGCCTCGCGGAGGACGTCGTCCATGTGGTCGACGAGCACGATGCGCATCGCCTTGAGGACACGGCGCGGAACCTCGCGGAGGTCTTTGCGGTTGTCCATCGGGACGATCGCCGTCGTGATGCCGCCACGATGGGCCGCGAGAAGCTTCTCTTTGAGACCGCCGATCGGCAGCACGCGACCGCGTAGTGTCAGTTCTCCCGTCATCGCGACTTCTTGGCGAACCGGAACCTTCATGAGCGCGCTCGCCAGCGAGGTCGCCATCGTGACGCCAGCGGAGGGGCCGTCCTTGCGAACGAATTCGGGGAAGTGAATGTGCGCGTCGACCTTTTGATAGAAGTCTTGTTCGAGACCGAGGCGCGCCGCACGCGAACGGATGTAGCTCATGGCCGCTTGGGCGCTTTCTTCCATGCCCTTTTCGAGGAGGCCCGTGATGACGAGCTTGCCCTTGCCGGGAACGATCGAGACCTCACACGTGAGGAGCTCGCCTTGACCCGTGCCCATCACGGACAGTCCATTCGTGAGCCCAATCGCGTCGCTGTCTTCTTTCTTTGCGGGGCGATACTTCGGTACGCCGAGGTAGCCAGGAATGCCCTTCGCGGCAACTTCGATCGGCGTCTCTTTGCCGTTGGCGACGACTTCACGCGCAACTTTGCGGCAGATGGCGGCGATTTCACGTTCGAGTGAACGCACGCCGGCTTCGCGCGTGTAATGGTGGATGACGGCACGAATCGCGCTCTCCGTGATCGTCAGCGGAACGTCTTCGAGGCCGTTCTCCGACTTCTGACGCGGCACGAGATACTTCATCGCGATGTTGAGCTTCTCGTACTCCGTGTAACCGGAGAGCTGGATGATCTCCATGCGGTCTTGGAGGGGAACCGGAATGCCCCCCAGTGAGTTCGCCGTCGTGATGAACATCACGTCCGAGAGATCGTAGTCGGCGTCGAGATAGTGATCGTTGAACGCGTTGTTCTGTTCGCGATCGAGCACTTCGAGGAGGGCCGCCGCGGGATCTCCGCGGAAGTCGCTCGACATCTTGTCGATCTCGTCGAGAAGGATGACGGGGTTGTTCGTCCCAGCCTTCTTCAAAGACTGGATGATTTTGCCCGGCATCGCGCCGATGTACGTACGGCGGTGACCGCGAATCTCGGCCTCGTCGCGCACGCCGCCGAGTGAAAGACGCACGAACTTGCGCCCCGTCGCTTTTGCGATGCTCTTGCACAAGCTCGTCTTGCCGACGCCCGGCGGTCCGACGAAGCAAAGCACTGGGCCCTTGAGCTTCTTCGTGAGCGCTTGCACCGCGAGGTATTCGAGGATGCGTTCCTTGATGCGACGAAGACCGTAGTGATCTTGATCGAGCACTTCTTCGGCGAGCTTCAAGTCGTGAGTGTCTTCGCTCTTGTCGCCCCAGGGGAGGCCGATGATCCAATCGATGTAGTTGCGAACGACCGTCGCCTCGGCGCTCGTCGGATGCATCATCTTGAGCTTTTTGAGCTCTTTTTTGACCTTGCCGTCGGCTTCTTCGCTGAGCTTCTTCTTCTTGAGAGCGTCTTCGATTTCGGAGACTTCATTCTTGAGCTCGTCGCGTTCGCCGCCACCGAGCTCCTTCTGAATCGCCTGCATCTGCTCGTTCAGGTAGTATTCCTTCTGCGTCTTCTCCATCTGCTTCTTGACGCGCGATCGGATCTTCTTCTCGACCTGAAGGATCTCGTTCTCGGCCTGCATGAGCTCATGGAGCTTCTCGAGGCGCTTCTGTCCGTCTTCGAGCTCGAGCAAGGTTTGGCGCTCTGCGAGCTTCACGGTGGGAAGGTTCGCGAGGATGACGTCGGCGAGCTGCCCCGCTTCTTCGATCGACTGAACGCGCATGAGCACGTCCGGCTGAACCTTCTTGTTGAGCTTCACGTACATCTCGAACGCGGATTGCACGCTGCGCATGAGCGCTTCGATTTCGACACCGGTGGCCGTTGTCTCGACCATATCTTCGACCTCGACGAGGAAGAACTCGTCGGTCTGCGTGAACTTCTTGATGCGCGCGCGGCGCTTGCCTTCGACGATGACGCGAACCGTGCCGTCGGGAAGACGGAGCAACCGTGTCACGGCGGCGATGCATCCGATTTGGAAGACGTCCTCGGGACCGGGGTCGTTCGTGCGTGCGTTTTTCTGCGTGGTGAGAAGGATCTCGCGGTCCCGCGCCATCGCAGCGTCGAGTGCGTTGATCGACCGTTCGCGACCTACGAAGAGCTCGGTGCCCGTATGCGGAAAGACGATGATGTCGCGAAGAGGCAGAACCGGAACGATTCGCTTTTTGGTGGAGGGCTTCGCGTCAGCTTCGTTTTTGAAAAACATCTAGGAACCTTTGTGGAAACGATAATGTCTGTCGCGTCGGCATCGAGCAAACGGTCAGAACCACCCGGAATTTCTGAAACGGGGATGGTAGCGAAAAGGTGTAGATCCCTGTTCGAGAATTTGCCAGATCTGCCCTGAAAACCCCTCACAAGGAGCCCTTCAATGTCCGAAACGTCCCAATCCACCACCACGCCCGCGAACGAGAAGCACATCGGTTCCTGCCACTGCGGCAAAGTCCGCTACGAGGTGACGGGAAAGTTCGATAGCGGCATCACGTGCAACTGTTCAATCTGCAGTCGCACGGGCGCGATTCTCACCTTCGTGCCTGTCGAGCAGTTCAAGCTGGTTTCCGGCGAAGATCAACTCACCGATTACCAATTCAACAAGATGAGGCTTCACCACTTCTTCTGCAAAACATGCGGAGTGCGTTCGTTCGCTAGCGGTAACGGTCCCGACGGGAAAGAGATGCGTGCGATCAACATGCGCTGTCTCGAGAACTTCGACTTCGAGGCGGTTCCCACGAAACAATACAACGGCAAAGCCAGCTGATCTCGCGGCTCACGACGCGAGGCGTCGGTCGGCCCAAAGCCAGCTGATCTCGCGGCTGCACGACGCGAGGCGTCGGTCGGCCGTCCTCATCGTACAGTCGTACGATTGCGGGTGCCTTCCTAGCCTCGCGCCGTTCGCTCGCGAGCTCAGGTGGCTTTGCGAGGTCGTGTCTGAGCGTTACTGAAACGAAAAAAGCCGGAGTCCTTGCGGAGTCCGGCTTTCGTTTGAGAGCAGAGGTCGGAGGCGTTTAGGCGCCGGCGGCTTCCTTCTCTTCTTTTTCTTTGTGATAGACGATGAGCGGAAGCTCACCCTTCGTGATCACTTCTTCGCTCACGACGACTTCTTTTACGCCCGTCTTGCCGGGGATTTCGTACATGACGTCGAGCATCGAGGTTTCGAGGATGGCGCGAAGGCCGCGCGCACCGGAGTTGCGCTTGAGTGACTCACGCGCGACGGCAGCGAGTGCCGTCTTCGTGAACTTCAGCTTCACGCCGTCCATCTCGAAGAGCTTTTGGTACTGCTTCACGAGCGCGTTCTTCGGCTTCGTGAGGATCTCGACGAGTGTATCTTCCGTGAGCTCGCTCAGCGTTGCCATCACTGGAAGGCGGCCGATGAACTCGGGAATGAGGCCGAACTTGAGAAGGTCTTCGGGCTGAGCCGCGGCGAATAGCTCACCGAGCTTGAAGTCTTTCTTGGACTTGATGTCC
>JAHFDV010000101.1:8596-14523 GCA_023248815.1 Myxococcales bacterium | reverse complement strand
AGTTGGCTGGCGCATGGAACTTCGTCATGCACTCTCCGCTCTCGCGTTGTCCTTTCTCGCCGTCGCGTGCGGTGGGGGCGTGGAAAGCGATCCCTTCAATTCGTTGAACGGCGTTCCCCCCGCTGTGAACACGCGCTTCGTTCTGAAGATTGACGGGAGCGAGCAGCGACTGCTGCCGCCAG
Organism: Myxococcales bacterium; assembly: GCA_023248815.1. Taxonomy (GTDB): domain Bacteria; phylum Myxococcota_A; class Polyangia; order Polyangiales; family Polyangiaceae; genus JAHFDV01. The sequence goes on along the minus strand of JAHFDV010000101.1, from coordinate 14,341 downwards.
ATGGCTATCTTGAGAGCGCAGCGGCGGCATACCTTCGCGTGAGCGCGCCGCAGGATCTCGGCGACAGCGACGTCAGCTCGTATGCTTCGGTGACCCTCAAGCGTAGTCGAGAGACTGGTGAATTCGAGAGAGGCACCTTTGACTGCACTCCCGGGAAGGACGGCGGAGCCGCATTCGACGCGCCCAGCTTCTTTGGCTTCTCCGCGACGATTACAGACTGCTCTGTCATCATCACCTACGTCAGCGGGACGCGCGTCGTCGGCACGGCCTCCGCCCTCGCGCACGCTCCAGCAGGTAGCAATGTGCCATCGAAACACGCCGAAGCCGACTTCGATGTGCCCGTGCATGGTCCCTCGAGCGACTAACGAATTCCGTTTGATGTCTTTCCGTCGGACTCGAGACAGGGGCTGTATGAGGCTCGAAGAACAAGGCGAGTCAGACGGCTGTGACTTTTGCCGCGGCCCACTCTTCCTCGAGTCCGAGCTCTTTCACCCACCGCTCGACGTGAGCGATGTCGAGGTCCGATCCATTGGTCGCGAGGATACCGGCAATGTCACGTCGCTGCCGTTCCGAGCCGCCTGATTCTCTCGACCACTCCAGCTTCGCGACGATCGTGTCTTCGGCAGTCCCGACGAACACCTTCGTCCCGAGCAACGAAAGTTCGCCGCGTCGCGCGAATTCTTCGCGACTGAATGCGCGATTCTTGCGGAGAATGAAATCTGCTTTCCACCCAGACACTTGATCGATCACGTTGAACATCGATCTTCGTTTGAACGCGTCGCGCGCAGCGTCGACGTCGACGTAGTAAGTCTCCGGGGACATCGACCCTACGAAAGCATCGAGCGACTTCGCATCGGCCGGATCGATCACGATGTCGATGTCCTGCGTCGTTCGGGGAATGCCGTGCGTCGTGCTGGCAAAGGATCCGGCAATCATGAAGGGCATCTTCGCGTCATCGAGAAGCTGAACGATGCGCCCGAGAAACTCGGAGAGCTCACTCATCGCGCTGCGATTGCCGCCACTGCGAACCGAGAATCCTCCGGGAGAGTGCGGAGCGCGCCTGTGCTCTCGAGAGATTTGGCTGGCGACGCATCTCGCTTTCGATCGCGATCTGACGTGCGTCATCACTCATTTCGATAGCGCGAAGAAATCGCTCCGAAGGCGGCTGCCGTCGGACGGTTGCGAGATAGACCTCGCGCGCCTCTGATCTCGTATCGAGACTCACGAATCGAGTATAGGCCTGGCAGGCAGGGGATCTCCACTCGAACGGCACTTCCACCGAAGCACAGAGCTGTGCGTTGCTCCCTCCCGCAACTAAGTGCACTGATTGCAGCTCTGTACTTCTAACCCTCGAGTCTTCGGATTCGGGGGTTTGAGCTTTTGTGGCCATGAGATCCATCCGCCGCGACGAGTTGACGCGGCAAGCGGGAGCGCGCCCTTTTTCTCTACGTCCTCGAGCCGTGATACATCATTTGGATGCGCCTCTTCGTCGTCTCGCTCGTCTTCGTAGGTGCCGTGACCATCCTCGCATGTGGTGATGATGAAGATGCGAACGATGGCGCTCCGTCCAACGACACCGACGCGGGGTCGGCAGATGGCGGTGGCAGTGGCGGCGACGGCGGTGCATCGCTCGAAGCCGCCGTTGGCGAAGCAGGCGCTTCTGCGGGCACGAAAGGATGTGGAGCACCCACCACCATCGCCACGGCGGCTTGGATCAAGCAAGCCCTCACGCTCGGATCGACGTCGCGCGAATACTCTTTGTGGCTCCCGAAAGACTACGACGAGGCGCGCAAGTATCCCGTCGTGTATCAATTTCACGGATGTAGCGACGCAGCGGAGCGGCAGAACAACAATCCTCCTGTCGAGAAACAGAGCGGAGCGGATGCCATCGTCGTGCGCGGCAGAGCTGCCGCATCGTGTTGGGATACGGCCGAGAAGGGGCCTGATTTCGCCTACGCCGACGCCATGATCGCATCGGTCGAGTCGAGCTTCTGCGTCGACCCGTCGAAGCGTTTCGGTGCGGGATACAGCAGCGGATCGTTCATGGTTCACAGCTTCGCGTGCAGCCGCGATTCACTTTTTCGTGGAGTGGCCTCGATCGCTGGAGGTCAGCGTGCGGCAACGTGTCCGGGCAAGACTGCCGCGCTCCTCATTCATGACTTGAACGACACGACGGTGAAGATCAGCGCCAGCGAGCAAACGCGTGACCGCTACCTCGCCGACAACGCTTGCAACGCGACGGCAACCAGGACTCCGTTCGCGCCGGCTCCATGCGAGAGCTACGCGGGTTGCACGGCTGGCTTGCCGGTCGTGTGGTGTCAAACGTCCGGAAAAAATCACGATCGCCAAGACGCCCTTTCGGCCCCCGCGTTTTGGAATTTCTTCTCCTCTCTTCCTGCCCGCTGAGGGCGTCTCCCGTGCTGTAGACGGTGAGTTCGGTTCGCATGGCGACTCGGGGCATCCGCCGCTCGACGGCGATGGTAAGGCCGGTCGCGTCTACATCGACGGAGTCCAGCGAGCGATCCGGAGCCGTGCTATTCGGGGTCGCCCCACTTTACGCACTGCCTCCCGATCGAGGGGCGCCTTCTCGTTCGCGCCCTCGACGTCGAGTGCCTGTCTGGGTCCTGCACAAAGCTCGACGCCGATCTCACTCTCGAAGGATCGCTCGACCCAGCTGCGCGCGAGCTCGCGTCTGCGAATGGAACGGCCCAACTGCTGGTCACGCTCGAAGAGCAGCCCGTGTCTTGTCATCAAACAGGCGGCGGGTTGCGCTGAGAGACCGTGCCAAAATCGTTCGCGTTTCAGTCACAGCATAGAGGTTCGCGTAAGGCTTCTTTCGTGAACTCTTGCGCGAAGGTCGTCGCCCTCGAAGAAACCGTCGGAAGGCTTACTATCCGGATCGTGGGCGCGAGGACGCGCAAGAGGCAGCTCCGAAGTGCATCTAGACGAGCCGGTGTTGGATCTACAACGCATTCCTCGCTCCGCGTGCGTGCCGCACGTGTCGACGTCGTCGGCACACGCTCGTGGGGTCGGATACTTCTCGTCGGGATCCGAATCGGAGCGCTCACCAGCGTAGTCGGAGCGTGCGGCGGTTTCGTGATCGTCCCCGCACTCGCAGCGCGTTGCCTCGCTCGTGCTGGGGATGGCCGTCTTCATGTTTTGGCGCCAAACGTCGTTGTACTGGGGCCTGGCCGCGGCAGTCGTCGCTGTCATTGGCTCATTGTTCGTTCGCCGGGTCATCGCCGCGATCGGACTGATGAGCCGCGAGCGAGTCCAAAACGAAAGGGTTCGTCCTCTGGGCGGCGGCGAACCTAGCGGGCGACGCCGGCTCACTGCAGATAGCGCATCAGCGTTTTGTACTCGATCCCGAGGGCCTCGCACGTGTCGCGCTTGTGTCCGCCCAAGCGTTCGAACGTGTGAAGGACGTAGAGACGCTGCACCTCACGCAGTGGCAACGCAAGGTTGCCGAAGATGGGTCGCTTGTCCTCGCTCGGTTCGGATAAGAGCCGAGCAGGCAGTGCGTCGCGCGGAACCTCTACGCTCGGATGGAGCAAGACGAGTCGCTCGATCAGGTGCGCGAGCTCCCGCACGTTTCCTGGAAACTCGTACGCGGTGACGGTGGCGAGTGCCTCCGAAGAAAGCCGCTCCGCCACGGCTCTCGGATACTTCGCGCGGTACTCTGCGAAGAAGTGTTCGATGAGGAGGGGAATGTCGCCTGCGCGATGGCGGAGCGGCGGGAGCTCTACCGACACGACGTCGAGCCGATACAAGAGGTCCTCGCGAAACGAACCGTCGGCGACGCGCGCACGGAGGTCGCGATGTGTGGCTGCAATGATCCGCACGTCGAGGCTGCGCTCCTGCGTATCACCCACGGCGCGAAGCGTGCCGGTCTCCAAGACGTGGAGAAGCTTTGCCTGTAGCGCCGGCGACATCTCGGCGATCTCGTCGAGAAAGAGAGTGCCATGCTGCGCCGTCATGAATAGGCCAGCGCGAGCGGTATTTGCTCCCGTGAACGCTCCCTTCGCGTGGCCGAATAGCTCGCTCTCGAGCAACGTTTCCGGAACCGCGGCACAGTTGAGGGAGACGAAGGGCCCGTCCACGCGATCGCTGGCGGCATGGAGGGCGCGGGCAACAAGTCCCTTGCCGGTACCAGTTTCTCCGAGCACGAGCACCGGCACGTCGGCTGCGGCGATCCTGTGTATGAGCGAGATCACCTCACGCATCGCCGGGCTTGCCCCGACGATTCCTGCCATGCTGCCGCGGAGCTCTTGCTTGAGGACGCGACTCTCTGCGCGGAGCGCCGCTTCTTGTAGGGCGCGCTCCAAAAACAGTACGAGCTCATCGGCTTTGAACGGCTTCGTGAGGTAATGGTAAGCACCTCGGCGAATGCATTCGACGGCGGAGTCGACTCCGCTGTGAGCGGTCATTACGATGACTGGCGCCTCGCGCGCAGCACGCTTGGCGTGATCGAGCATGGTGAGCCCGTCGTAGCGGGGCATGCGCAAATCGGTGACGAGCGCGTCGAACGCGCCGGCGTCGACCGCGGCCAGGGCTGCGCGAGACTCCGAGAGCGCTTGCACCTCGAATCCGCGCGCCGTCAGCTCTTCTGACAGCAGCTCGACGAGGGCGGGATCATCGTCCAGCAGGAGAACTCGCGATTTTTGCTCTACATGCATGTTACACGTTCTCCGTGGGAAGATGCCTCGTGGACTTTGGAATCGCCTGATACGTGGGAAGCGCGATCGCTGCGCGCGTGCCTCGACCCGATGCTCGCGGCGAAATCTCGAGCGTTCCCCGATGCTGTTGGACGATCTCGTTTGCAATGGCGAGCCCGAGGCCGGTGCCGCCGCTCTGTGCTCGCGTGGTGAAAAACGGAGCATGAGCTTGGGCTGCGACGTGGCTCTCGATGCCGTCGCCTTCGTCGAGCACCTCGAATTGGACCGCGTCGGCTGCGATCGAGACTCGAAGGATCACGCGTTCTGGTGGATGGGAGGCTTGGCACGCATTGACGAGGAGATTCACGAGAGCCTGCAAGATGAGCGGCGGATCGCAGAGCACGTCGGGCAGAGCTTCGTCGAGCTCGATGTCCAATTCCACTCCTACGCGTTGGAAGCGGTGACGGACGAGCTCACGCGCTTCGTCTGCGAGGCGATGGGCCGGGTAGGGGACGAGGACGGGCGCTTCGCCGCGTGCCAACGCCATGAAGCCCCGTACGATCGCGCGCATCCGCTCGATCTGCTCCTCCATCGAGCGCAGCGCACGATCTGCGCGCGCGTCGGTCTTCGCCCATTCAGCGAGTTGCTCTGCACGGCCGACCAGAATCGTGAGTGGACTGCCGAGCTCGTGGGCGATGCCGCTCGACATCGCTGCGAGGACCGCAAAACGGTCCGCTCGAGCGAGCTCGGCGTCGCGGGCACGCTCGAGGACCGCTCGCTCGACTTCCGCCATGAGAGAGAGCGAACGGCTTTGTTGCCGCAGGAGCACCCCGCCGAAGACGAGAATGATGACGGCGACACCGACGCCCGTAACGATCGTGCGAAGTCGCGCGTGCTTGTATCCGTCGCTCTCGTAGTGGCCGGTGCTCACGACGGCGACTTCGAGAGAGGGGAAACGCGGATCAGATTGCACGGAAGCGAACCCGACGACGGCGCGCCGCGGCGGTAGTCCAAGCTGTTGCGCGTCGTCGCGACCGAGCACACGGCTAGTTTCACCTGCCGCCATCGCGTGCTCGAGCACCTGGCTCGC
>JAHFDV010000101.1:719-8586 GCA_023248815.1 Myxococcales bacterium | reverse complement strand
CGGAGCAAAATCGTGAGGTCCCCTTCACGCTGGACGCGCCGTAAGTGTGCGAGGAGATGGTCGAGTGCGAGAGCATGCGCCTCGGCGGGATCAGCGCGTGGGGAGCTGCGCAATGCGTCTTGCTCGAGCAGCGTGAGCCGGCTGGCAAGATCGCTCGACACCGCGAAGGCGAGGACGTGATGGCGCCATGCCAAGCGTGAGAGAGCGCTTTCGAGCTCGCGGTTGGCGTCCCACACTGACGCGACCGCCACCGCCACGAGCAGCGAGCACATGGCGATCAGAATGCGGGTTGGTGAGAGACGAACGATCAAGCGTGTGCGGGCTGCGGTTGCGAGAGCGCGCTCGCATCGATTGGATGACCATCGTCGTCTTCGAGCGGAGTGCGCTTCGCAAGATAGGTGAACATGATGGGAACTACGAATAGAGAAAGAATCGTCGAGCTCGTGAGGCCCCCCACCACCGCAAGTGCTAGTGGCCTATTCGCCGCGGACGCCGGATCGAGACCTAGCGCCGTCGGTAGAAGTCCAATCGCGGTGGCGAGACTCGTCATCAAGATGGGGATTACGCGCGCACGCGCCGCTTCGAGGATCGCCTGCTGCGGCTCCTGACCCGACTGGAGCGCCCGATTCGCGTGATCGACCAGAAGGATGCCGTTCGACATGGCAATGCCGAGGACCATGAGCACGCCCATGAGCGCCGTTATCGACAGCCCTTGGCCCGCGGCAAGGAGCGCGAAAACAATCCCGACGATGCACATCGGAATCGTGAAGAGCATGACGAGCGGAAGGCGAAGGGATTTGAACTGCGTGGCCATCACGACGAACACCACCGCGATCGCGAGACCCACCGCGACGCCAAGACCTCCGAAGGTCGTACGCATCAACTCGACCTGCCCGACATACCGGAGCTTGAGATGCTTCGTGCGCTCATCCTTGTGTAGCCGTTTCTCGAGGTCGGCGGCCACACTCCCGATGTCGCGACGCTCGGTCGTGAAGTACACCGTAGCGACACGGCCCAGGTGATTGCGCTCCACGGCGATGGGGCCAACACGCCGCTCGACGTTCGCGTAGCTTCCCAGCTTCACAGCTCCGTGGCCTTCGGTCGAGCGCACGGAGATCTCGGAGAGGGAGGTCCGGTCCTTCACGATGTCGTTGTCGTAATACGTCACCACATAGTACGCCTGCCCGTTGCCGCCATCGATCCATACGCTCGGCGCATTGATGTTTCCAAGCGTTGCCTCGAGCGTCGTCTGCGCCGCGTCGCGCGCGCTCACGCCGACCATGCCTGCAATTTCGCGATCCGTATCGAGATGCAGCTCGGGGTAACTCGTTTCGAGATTCGTATAAGGATCTCGCAACCCAGGAACCTCGCGTGCGACCTCGACGACGGCATGTGATGCGTCCGATAGATCGTCGAGATCCTCTCCTTCGATCTCGACGACACCCGGAGCGACGTAGCCGTTGTTGAAGATGCTTGCCACGATGCTCCCCGGGGCCTGCAAAAAGTCCACGCCCGGATACTTCTGCGCCAAGATCGTGCGCGCTTCTTGCGCGAGCTCGCCTTGCGTTTCCTTTCGCGATTCTGGGTCCTCGAGCTGCAGGCGGATGAATCCCATGTGCGGCCCTGCATTTGGACTGTTCATGGCGCTGCGCGCCTTGCTCGGCGAGCCCGTATTGGTGAGCACGAGACTCACCGCGCCCTCGGGTAAGCTGTCGTGCAACAGTTTCGCCATGTCTCGCATCTGGCGGTCTGCATTCTGGAGCGACGTTCCGGGAGCGAAGCGTACGTAGACGCGCTCCATCGATTCGTCGAGCTCTGGAAAGAAGGTCGAGGGCAGCTTCGTCGCCACGAACGCAGACGCTAGAACCAGACCGAAGGCGAAGACCAGAGCGCTCTTCCGGTAATCGAGAATCGAGCGCAACGCCGAAGCGTAGGCGCCCGCTCCGCGCTGCACGACGGCGTCGATCCGCTTCGCGAACGCCGGCGGCTCCGAGTGATGGCCGAGTAGGTAACGGCACGCGATCGGAGTGAGCGTCATGCTGACGGCGTAGCCCGCGAACATTCCCGTCGCGACCGTGATAGCGAGAGGGACGAATAGCTTGGCCGCGAGCCCGTAGAGGAGGACTACGGGCAAGAGAACCGCGACCGTCGAGAGAGTGGCGGCGAGCGCAGCAATGGCCACCGCGCTCGTCCCTTCCAACGCTGCGCGGTAGGGCGACGCACCCTCGTGCCTCCGTCGATGCACGGACTCGAGCACTACGACCGAGATGTCGACCAAGGGACCCATGGCGAGTGTGAGACCGCCGAGTGTGAACGCATTCAGCGTTTGCCCCGAAGCGTAAAGGACGAGCAGGATGATCGCGAACGCGACCGGTACCGTGATCGCCGCGACGAGCACCGAACGCGGGCTCTGCAGGAAGATCAAGATGACCATCGCCACGAGGATGAAGGCCTGTAGAATCTCCTTTTTGAGGCCCGAAAAAGTATTGCGCACGAAGGTCGACGTATCGAAGATCGGTTCCACTTTCATGCCCGGCGGGAGGTTCGGCAGATGCGCGAGCTTCTCTTTGGTCTGGTCCACGATGTCGAGGACATTGCCCCCCGGCACTCGTACGACATTGAGATAGACCGCGGGCTCGCCGTTGATCGAGACGGCTTGTGTCTCGGGCGTGCCGCCATCCTCGACTCGCGCAACGTCGCGGATCCGCACTGGCCGGCCCTCGACGAGCTTCACGAGAGCGTCGCCGATGTCCTCCGCTTTCTTGGGCACGGCGTTGGTGTAGACGTTCGCGTCGAGGTCGCTTGCGATGAGCCGGCCCGAGGGCAGAAGCGCGTTGGAACGCGCCACCGCCGCCCCGATCTCGCTGCTGCTGATTCCCAAAGCTTCGGCCTTTACGGGGTCGACCACGACGTTGATCTGACGCTCGCGACCACCGTTGGGCGATGCGCTCGCGACGCCGCTGATGCCTTCGATCAGAGGCTCGATCTGGTTTGCTGCGTAGTCGTAGAGTTGCGGCGTCGTGAGTCCGCCGCCGTAGACGGCAACCTGAATGACCGGCTGATTGGTCGGGTCATACTGCAGAACGAACGGAGGGATCACCCCGAGGCTTTTTGGAACCGAGGACATCGCGAACTGCACCTGCTGTTGCACGAGCGACTGAGCTGCATTCAGATCCGTGCCCCACTTGAGCCACACGTAGATCACGCTGAGTCCCGCGCGCGATACGCTCTGCACGTGGTCGACGCCGGGCGTTGCGCTCACGTACTTCTCGAAGCGCCACGTCAGTGTCTTCTCGACGTCCTTTGGGCCCAGGCCCGGCGCAGAAGTGCCCACGACGAGCACGGGTGGCGTGAGCTCCGGGAACGTGTCGACGTTCATTCGTGGAGTGACGACCGCGCTGAAGAGGACCAGCAGCAGGCAGACGAGAGCTACTGCGATCGGATTGCGAAGCGCCATGCGAATCATGGCGTGCCCCCGTCGGACGCAGTCGGCGAAGATGGCGGAACGATTTTGGCCACGACGTGATCGCCCTCGACGAGTTTGCTTCGCCCTTCGCTGACGACGGACGTGCCTGGCGCGAGCGACCGATCCACGAACAGCGAGCCGCCGCGCTCACCAATTACACGCACGGCCTTCGCGTGGACGACATCACCTTCGAGGACGAACACCGTTGCCTTTTGCCCTCGCACCTTCGCCGCAGTCAGCGGAATCTCCGTCGCGTCCTGAGGGATCCCAAAGTCCGCGTGGATCTCCGCCGTCGTCCCTGCCGGCACCCCAGCGGGGCCGAGCAGTGTTGGGTCGAGGTCGACTTCGAAGTGCACCGTGCGGGTCGAGGGATCGGCCGACGGCGCACGCCTTGAAAGCGATGCCGCCAAGTCGAGATTCGACGCAAGGAGATGCACTTGCACTGGCATCTTGTCGAGCAGCCCCGAAGCATCGATCTCCGGCGCATCTGCGACGACACGCATCAAATGGCGATCGACCACGGTCGCGATCGTGGAGCCTGGTCGCGCGAAACTGCCTGGGTCCATCATCCGCTCGCCGATCTCCCCATCGAACGGTGCCCGCATGGTGCAGTCCTGCACTTCGAGCGACTTGCCCGCGAGCTGCGCCTTGAGGGCGTCGACGCTCGCTTCGGCCGAGCGCATGTTCGCTTGCTTCTGATCCAGCTCGTTGGCGGCTACGAAGCCGCCCTTCGAAAGTTGTTCGAGGCGCGCCGCCTCCGTAGCGAGACCTTGCTGGCGCTCTTGCAGCGCGCGCGCCTGCGCGGCCACCGAAGCGCTCGAATTCGAGGCGACCTTACAATCGAGTGTGGCCAGCACAGCTCCTCGCTTCACGACATCGCCTGGTCGTACGAGAACCGTGTCCACGTAGGCCGAAAGCAATTGCGGACCTACTCGCGCCATCATCCAGGGTTGCACGGAACCCACGAAGCGGTGGCTCGGTCGATACTTCGCCGCAAGCGAGACCACGACCGTGACGCCCTTCGCTTCGCTTGCAAGGGCGACGTGATTCGTTTCTCCCGTCGCGCGGGCCTGCAAGAGAGCGAGCCCCATCACGACGATGAGGCCGATGCCGGTGAGAATGACCGGGGGAGATCTAAAGCGTAAGTTCATGGGGTCTCCGCAATGCGACGGGCGAGCCCTGACCGCGCGGAGCGCAGCTGGAATCTGCCGATGGTCAACTGAATCTCGGCGTCCGCTCGTAAAGCTTCCGCGTCGGCGAGCTCCGTGCTCGTACCGAGCCCGTTACGTTCCCTTGCCTCGGCCTGATCGGCATTGGCGCGGGCTGCCTGCGCGGCGCGTTCGAGTGCGACGAGCGTTTCTTCGGCTTGCCGCACGCGCTCGACAGATTCACGCGCCGCTTGGCGGACCCGGATCTTGTACGCATCGGTTTCTGCGCGAAGCGCGTCGGCGCGCGCGTCCGATGCAGCGGCGCGTCTGTTGATCGCCGCATCGAAGAGCGGGATGCTGAGCACGAGGCCAACATCGTAATTCGGTGTCTCGGGAAGAAAGCCGTCGTACGTCGGAGGTTTGGCGGCTGCAGACGACGCTGGGCCGCCGCCGCCCCGCATGCTGAAAGCGGCGCTGATATACAAGTTTGGGCGCAGGAGCGCGGAGATGGCGCGGCCCGCGAGATCTTGCGAGCGCACCTGCGCTTCGAGCGCCAAGATGGTCGGTTCGTGTTCGACGGCGCGAGCTGCAGCCACGTCGCCAGATGGGACCGAAAGCGGTGAACCTTCCTCGCTCATCTCTGCATCGAGCTCGGTGTGCGGCGACCCGATGGCAGCCGCGAGCGCGATGCGCGCGATCCGCAAACCTCGCGCTGCGCGCACTCGTCCAACCTCGAAGCGCGCAAGGTCCGCCTCCGCGCGTGTCCTCGCGATAGGGTCGCGAAGTCCCGCAGCCACTGCCGAGGCCGCGAAGTCCCGGTGGGCTCGTGAGCGCGTCTCCGCTTGACCTGCAGCCTCGAGCACTCCGTGGGCAGCCAAGACGGCGTAGAAGGCATCGGCCACTGCGAAGTCGAGATCGAGCTGCGTGGCGCGAGCTCGTGCGCGCTCGACATCTGCCAGCGCCCCGAGCGTCGCGGACTGCGCGGCGATACGTCCGAAATCAAAGACCTCTTGGCGTATCCCAACTGCGAGCACCGTCGTCGCGTACGGCTGCCAGTCGGGCGGTGAACCGGTCCCGGCGAAATGTGACGATCCGACGCGTGCCAGCGACACGCTCGGATCGCTCAGGACCGTCGCGGTAGAGTTGTTCACGGTGGCCCCGACGAACTCTGCCAAGCCTCCTACGCGAGGGGCCCACTCTGCCTTCGGGATCTCCGCTTCTCGCTGAGCGGCGAGTAGGCGCGCGCGGGCGGCGATGAGAGAAGGTTGATGAGCGCGTGCGAAAGCTAGTGCAGCGTTTAGCGAGATCGAACCCGGTGCTTCACCGGAAAGGGAGGTTCCGGCTGCAGGGTCCGCGGATGCCGCGCTTGCTGCGAGTGTCACCGAAAGTCCTGCCAGCAGCCTTGGCCAAAAGAGCGACATCATCAGCGCGAGAGAGCAACGGATGTGCCATCGGCGATCCTGCGTCAGTTACGGGCGACCGGTGAAGTGAGGCCCGCGACACTTTCCTTTTTGCCAATGTGAAGTTGGAAAATTTACAATGTGCCCGGGGCGTCGGTAGTGGCCCGCGCACGACGAGTCGAGGGGTACGGCGGAAGGTGCGCCCGTCCGCGCGCCATCGGATGACGCAGCCAAACGACGCGCGGGTAGATGGGAGCGCTTCGAAGGCGAGGTATCTCTCACGGGGGCGGGCCGCCCACCACGTACCGCGCTCGTTTCTGGGGGCGCGCTTCATCGATTGCGGCTTTCTCTCCGCCGACACGGCCGATTCTTCGCTGCGCCTGCAAATAGTCAGTCGAGCTAGCGCGGAGGGCATCGTCTTCGAACCGCATTCGAGCTCGGGTTCAGCGGCACCTGCGTCGGTCCACTCCTCACCTCACCGCCGCTGCCTTGACGGCGCCTTCGCTCGACGCGTCGGCCTACGTCACTTCTGAGCCGCGCGCAGAGCCAACGACGCTCCGCGAGATGACTACGAGCTGAACTCTGTCAGCGAGAGCACGTTCCCATCCGGGTCTTTGAACCAAGCGATTTTTGCGCCGCTCGGCGAAGTCCAGACGCCTCCGGCATCCTGCTCGAGACCTTCATAGCGCTGGAACGAAACCCCACGCCGGCTCAGCTCACGCACGATGAGAGCGACGTCATTCACGGCCCATCCAAGCGACGTGAACGCATGCGGCGAGTGCTTGTCGACCTTTTGGATGCGCAGCATCGTACCGGCGACGACGAACACGAGTGCGAACGCGTCGTCTTCCTCGAGCGCCAGGCCGAGCTTCTCTTCGTAGAACTCCTTGGACTTCACGGGGTCGGTCGTCGCGAGGAATGAAATGAGCTTCTGGTTGGAGAGCATTCGAACACTTTACGCCCCTCTGAAGCCACCCTCATGCAAATCACCGAGCGCACGGACGGTTTGCGCGGAAGCGGCAGGCCCGGCTTCCGTCGCTTCTATGGAAGTACGCAGTTCTTCAAAGAGGCGTCGGCTTCCAACCGCCGTGTCGGCGCGAGAGAATCGCGCGTTCGGAGTCATCGAGCTGAAAGAGGTGGAGCCACTCGTTGTCGACGAGCTCTTTCACTTTGGGATGCTTTTCGAGCACGCGATCGATGGCGACAAGAGGCGCTTCGATGAATACGGAGAGGCGAAGCGGCGCATGTACCCAGTGCTTGCCGTCGTGCAATGACTGCAACGAGAGGCCGATTCGGAGATCGCCGCCGTTGCCTTCGAACACTCCCAAGTGGCCGCCGACGATGTTGTGCAAGACTTTGTTCCCGCACCCGTAGCGCTCGTTGTCGACCGTCGAGGCGTAGTACTGGAAGTTGATCCAGTGCGCGACGACGAGCGGACCCGTCATGATGCTCTCGAGGATCGCGCTGTCCTCGTCTTCTTCGAAACGGTAGTCGTGCAAAAATACGCGGCCTTCGAAGTGAATGTGCCGCGTGCGCTCACGTGGCGCGACGATGAATGCGGCGTTGCCGGCAAGACCCCATTCGGGGCGCACTTCTGCCCAATTTCGCGCACGTCTCACGGCGGCTGCATGGAGCTCGTCGTCCGAAAGACCCTCGAGATCGTGGCGTGGCGCGCGCTCCCGCCTCGTGACGGCGCTGGCGCGACCGAGGAGCGTTCGCAGCTCGGCGAGCTCGACGCCGTGCGTCGACGATCCGTTGCACTCGTCGAAGAGCGTCACCTCGTCGGTCGTCGTGTTGTGGAGCGCGCCGAAGAACAGCGTTGCGTCCGGTACGTCGATGCCTCGGGCTCGGAG
>JAHFDV010000101.1:0-709 GCA_023248815.1 Myxococcales bacterium | reverse complement strand
AGCGCGGCCGCTGCTCGAGCGTTCACTTCGCCGGGTTGCCCGCCGCATGCGCCGCAATCGAGGCCTGCGGCATACGCGTTGTTGGTCGTCTCGCTCCCGTGACCCACGAGCAAGACGACGCGAGCAAAATCGCGCACGAGGCCAAGTGAACGGAGAAAGATCGCCGCGAGCTCGGCAAGATCTCCCGTCGAGGCCTCCGTGCCGTCGGTGCGGCTCGTGAGCCTAGGCATGCGCATTCGATCTTCGGCTTCCGTGAGCCCGGCGCGTTCGTGACCATCCGCGCGTGAGCTCTCGCTGCGAAAGGCATCTCGAAAGAGGTTGCGCGCGAAGAACAGTCCGACGGCGTCCACGAAGGCGAAGCTCGAAAGCGAGCTCGATTTGAAGGCTTTCCACGCGTGGGCCGCCTCGAGACGTGCCCTTCGTTTTGCGGGGAGGTCGGCCGGGATGTTCGTGTCGGTCACGCGAAATCTCGGCGCCATGAGACCCGGGAGGTGCGGCACGGCGCGGTCCGTCGCGAGTGCCGCATATTCGATCGGTAGTCCGAAGAAACCTGCGACTCCGAACGTCTGAACGCTTTCTTCTTCTTTTTCGAGCGCTCGTCGAAAGACTTCGGAGCGCACGTCGAGACAGAACGCCGCCTGGATCTTCGGCGCCACGGGTCGCGCCGTTCCGAAGCCCTCACGAAGTCGCGGGCGGAAACGCGAGAGCC
>JAHFDV010000416.1:5005-5573 GCA_023248815.1 Myxococcales bacterium | reverse complement strand
CTGCTTGTAGCAAAGAAGGCTTTCACGCTCGCCCACGTCGACATCGACGCATTCGCGACCTTCAACGAGTCACGCGGACGCGAAGAAGGTGACCAGCTCATCATGCGCATCTTCGAGCTTCTCCAAGCCACCGCGCGAGAGACGAAAGCTCAGACCTTCCTTTCTCCGCTCAAGAAGATCTGGCTCCTGCAGCCTTCCGCGAATCGCACGCAAGCCGACGCGTGGGGAGAGCAACTCCGCGATGCGATTGCCGCGGTGAATATCCCAGTGCGCCCTTCCGAGCCCAACGCCGCAGAGAGCGTCACGGTGAGCGTGGGACTCGCATTCATCACCGCGCAGACCGCTTTCGACAGCTCGGAGGTGATCGATCGTGCGGGAGAAGCGCTCTTCGAAGCGAAGCTCTCCGGTCGCAACTGCGTCCGGTCTTTGTAAGCTCTCACTTCGCGGCGACGTTCTCCCATCGCCAATTCTTCACCTCGGGCATGTCGTCGCCGTGCGCCGTGACCCAATGCTTGTGCTCCACGAGTTTCTCGGCCATTCGCTGCCGGAGGTGCGCGGCGCGAGATTG
>JAHFDV010000416.1:0-4995 GCA_023248815.1 Myxococcales bacterium | reverse complement strand
GGTCGTCGTCGAGCCTTCTTCTTTGTAGCCGCGTACGTGGATGTTGCCATGGTTCGTGTGGCGATACGTGAGCCGATGAATGAGCGTGGGGTAGCCGTGGTACGCGAAGATCACGGGACGGTCCTTCGTGAAGAGCCCGTCGAAGTCGAGCTTCGAGAGCCCATGCGGGTGCTCCGCCTCGGGTTGCAGCTTCATGAGATCGACGACGTTGACGACTCGGATTTTGAGCTCGGGGCATTCTTTGCGGAGAATTGAAACCGCAGCAAGGGTCTCGAGCGTGGGAATGTCCCCCGCGCACGCCATGATGACGTCGGGGTCGGCGCCCTCGTCGTTGCTCGCGAACTCGAAGATGCCGATGCCTGCCGTGCAATGCTTGATCGCTTGATCCATCGTCAGCCACTGCGGCGATGGCGCCTTCCCTGCGACGACCACGTTCACGTAGTCGACACTCGCCATACAGTGGCTCGTCACCGAAAGCAGTGTGTTGGCATCGGGTGGAAGATACACGCGAATGATGTCTGCCTTTTTGTTCACGACGTGATCGATGAAGCCGGGGTCTTGATGGCTGAACCCATTGTGATCCTGTTGCCACACGTGCGACGTCAGCAAGTAATTGAGCGAAGCGATGGGGCGGCGCCAGGGAATGTGTCGGCTCGCCTTAAGCCACTTTGCGTGCTGATTGAACATCGAATCGACGATGTGAATGAACGCTTCGTAGCAGGAGAAGAAGCCATGGCGCCCCGTGAGCAAGTAGCCCTCGAGCCAACCTTGGCATTGATGCTCGCTCAGCATCTCCATCACGCGCCCATCGATCGCGACATGATCGTCTCCCGCGAGAATTTCTCCTTCGGACATTCGCGAGGTCACTTCGAACGCGGCTCCCCAGCGGTTCGAAGCAGTTTCGTCGGGACTGAAGACACGAAAGTTTCGCTGCGCTTCGTTCTTCACGATCACGTCGCGAATGAACTTTCCTTGGACCCGCGTTGCTTCCGCATCCACTGCACCAGGCGCGGGCACTTCGACCGCGTATTCGCGGAAGTCCGGTAAATCGAGCGCCTTTCGCAATTGACCGCCGTTCGCATGCGGGCTCGCGCTCATCCGCCGTTCCCCCTTCGGCGCGAGCTCGGCCAGCTCTTCGAAAAGTCGGCCCTTCGCGTCGAAGAGCTCTTCGGGACGATAGCTCCGCATCCACGACTCGAGCATCGCGAGGTGCTCGGGGTTTTGGGCGAGGCCTGCGAGCGGTACTTGATGCGCGCGGAATGTCCCTTCGACGGCGAAACCATCGACCGTCTTCGGCCCCGTCCATCCTTTGGGCGAAGCGAGCACGATCATCGGCCAGCGCGGTCGCTGCGTGACGCCTTCCTTCCGAGCATTCGTCTGAATCGTTTTGATCTTCGCGATCACTTCGTCGAGCACCGCCGCCATTCGCTGGTGCATCTCTGCGGGCTCGGACCCCTCGACGAAAAAGGGCTCGTAGCCATAGCCAGAGAGCAATTGTGCGAGCTCTTCGCGCGGAATGCGCGCGAGCACCGTCGGGCCCGCGATCTTGTAGCCATTGAGGTGGAGAATCGGCAGCACGGCCCCATCGTGCGCAGGATTGAGAAACTTGTTGGAGTGCCAGCTCGTCGCGAGAGGTCCCGTCTCGGCCTCACCATCGCCGACGACGCAGCACACGAGGAGATTCGGGTTGTCGAAGGCTGCGCCGAACGCATGCGAGAGCGAGTAACCGAGCTCACCGCCTTCGTGAATGCTTCCTGGAGTCTCGGGAGCCGCGTGACTGGGAATGCCTCCCGGAAAAGAGAACTGCTTGAAAAGCGCACCCACGCCGCGCTCGTCTTGAGAGATCTGCGGATACACCTCGCTGTAGGTGCCCTCGAGATACGTATTGGCCACGAGACCCGGCGCGCCGTGCCCTGGGCCGAGAACGAAGAGCGCTTCGAGGTCCTGCTCTTTGATGACACGGTTCATGTGCGCGTACACGAAGTTCACGCCGGGGGTCGTTCCCCAGTGCCCGAGCAGGCGCGGCTTCGTGTGCTCGATGCGCAGCGGCTCGCGGAGAAGAGGATTTGCGAGCAGGTAGATCTGGCCTGCCGAGAGATAGTTGGCGGCGCGCCAATAGCGATCGATCTTGCCGAGGAGCTCGTTGGAGAGAGGAGCGTTCATGATGGTTCTTTCTGCGACGCAACGATTTGCGCGGTCTGGCGTGCGAGAATGACTTCTTCATCCGTCTGCACGATGCGGACGGTTTTCGAGCTGCGATGTTGCGAGATGACGGCGCTGTTCTTCTCGTTGGAGGTCTCGTCGAGGGTGATTCCGAGATGCTCGAGACCATCTGCGATGCGCGCACGGATCTCGGGAGAGTTCTCGCCGATCCCTCCCGTGAAGACCAACGTGTCGATCCCGCCGAGCACCGTAGCGAGCGCGCCGATCGATTTTTTGACCTGGTAGCAAAAGAGTGCGAGCGCTTCTTTCGCACGCTCGTCGGTGGCTTCTCGTTCGAGAAGATCGCGCACGTCGGAGCTCGTTCCCGAAACACCCAAGAGCCCCGAGCGCGCGTTGACGAGCTCGTCGAGCGCCTTGGAATCGAGGCCATGCTTGCGCAGCAGATAAAGGAGTATCCCCGGATCGAGATCGCCCGATCGCGTTCCCATCATGACACCGGAGGTCGGCGTGAAGCCCATCGTGGTGTCGACGGAGCGACCGTGATGAATCGCCGCGAGGCTCGAGCCCGAACCGAGATGCGCGACGACGAGGCGTCCCTGCGCAGCTTCCCTCCCCGCTACGCGTTCGAGCTCGCTCACGACGAACGCATACGAGAGGCCATGAAAGCCGTAGCGCTCGATACCCTCTTCTTCGTATTTCCGGTCGATGGAAACGAGGCGCGCGACGCGCGGCATGGTCCGATGGAATGCCGTGTCGAAGCATGCGACGTGGGGGATATCCGCGAGCTTCTTTTGCATCGCGCGGACGAGCGCCAGCTCCGAAGGCATGTGATTGGGATCGAGTGACGAGAGATCGTTCAGCTCTTCAAGGAGCTCTTTCGTCACGAGCCGCGCGCCGTCGTTGTCGCGTCCGCCATGCACGATGCGATGTCCGACGGCGACGACGCGGGAGAGGGGCGCCAACGCGTCGAGCTTCTCGAGCACGACCTCGAGAGCGCGAGCTTGATCGGGCGCATCGCAGGCCGTCTCGACCTTCGCCTCACCTGCCTTCGAGATGCGGAGGGTCGCGCCAGAGTGCCCGATGCGGGATACGTCACCAGCCACAATCCGCTTCGGCTGCCTTTCTGCCGAGGAAGTGTCGTTCGAAGGAGCCTCGGTCGAGAAGACCGCAAACTTTAGACTCGAGGAGCCCGCGTTGAGCGTCAGGAGAGTCGACGCATCTGCTTTCCCTGCGCTTTTGCTCTCGTTTTCATCGACATGATCACGAGAGCTCATGCCGCGACTCTAGGCTTCTAGCCACCGAGCGCAACGTGCGTGTTTGACACGCTCCCGCCTCAGCGGTGAATCGTCAATGTCCAGTCTGCGCAGAGGCCTACGTCCACTCGAATGAGGAAGTCGAGGGAATCGTCTGCAGCAGACTTGTCGGGCCACGAAACCGCGGCAGTCATGGAGACGTCATCGTGATCGGCCTTCACGGTAAAAGGAGTCGGCGCGAAGTCGCCGCACGAGGCTGTTCCAAAGCCGATGCCCACGGCCGAGTAGAACCAAATCCCGTTCTGTCCCGACATCTTCACGTTCAGACCGAGAGGCGCGCTGAACTTCGTGGACTCTTCGACGTGGACGCGTACCCAACCAAAGCCCTTCCCGGTAGTGCTGACGACATCGTTTCCATCATCGCCGCGAATCGTGAGCACGGTCGCTGGGCAGAGGGCCGTTTGCTTCGTTGCACAGGTCGTCGTGACGGGCTGGCCACCGTCCGACACGTTCATTCCACCATCGGCCTTCGCGTCCACTCCGCCGTCGCTCGGCTCATTGCCGCCCGGAGGCGTCTGAGATCCTGGACCATTGGCGCACTTCGATCCTTCCCGGCCGTCGGGGACATCGACCGTCGATGTCGACGCAACGTCGAGCGCCTTGACGCCGAGCTTGATCGGAATGGAGACGGACGGAAGCTTGATCGTCTTTCCGATCGTCGGCACGTCGACGTCGAGGTTCACTGCTGCGTCGATCACCAGCGTTCCACTCGGCGTGAGATCGCCCGTCCACGAGGGCTTCTTCCCCGTGACACCGACGCACGTCCCCTGAAACGTCATATGGATCTCGCTCTTGTCGCTGATCGTCAGCGCGAGCTTGCCAGGAAACGTACCGAGCTTGATCTCGGGGAGAGCCGTCTTTGGAACTTTGACGACGAGCTCGGCATTTTTGTCCGCGACGAGGAACGGATCGAAGGCGATCTGTCCGACGAGCGGCGTCGAGATGTCTTTGAGGCCGGGAATCGCGTCGTCGTACGTCGGCGCGCCGGGGATGCCCGTGGCGACCTTCAACTTCCCTTCGAGGCTGAACCCCGCATCGAGCGCGAGCTTGCCGCTGCCTACCGTTCCGACGAGCTTCGCGTCGGCGATGTCTCCGCCGCCTTGAACGGTGAGCGCGCCTTTCGCATTCACTTCGAGCGAGAGCTGCGCGGGTCCAGTCTTCGGTTGATAGCCATTCGTGCCGAGCTTGGCGGCTTCGAAGGGAGCGATCGTCGTCTTGAACTGCGCAGCTCCGTCAGGACCGTCGTCACCAGCTTCTTCACCGCCGCACGCGATCAAAAGACCGCACAACCCCGCCGCCAAAAACCCAGCCGCCTTATACGCATTCGCCATGGTGGCTCTCATTGCAACGGATGCGCCAGGGGATGAGTGTCCCGTAACCAACTGAAACCATGCTGGATCCGCTGCGTGCGAGGGCGCGAGTTGGGACACCCGCGTCCCTCGACCGAAACGTCTTCCTCAGGGCGGACTCAGCGATGAATCTTCATCGACCACGACGCGCACGCTTCCTTCGCGGGTTC
>JAHFDV010000415.1 GCA_023248815.1 Myxococcales bacterium | reverse complement strand
TTTGACGGCGACGGCGACCCCGAGATGAGCCCTCCCCCACCGACACCGATCAGCACTGCGTCGAGATTCGGAATCTCTTCGAGGAGCTCGAGTCCGAGTGTTCCCTGTCCGGCGATGATTCCGTCGTCGTCGAACGCGTGAATGAAGACGCGCTTCTCTTCGGCTTCGATCCGTTGCGCCTCGGCAAAGGCTTCTTCGTAGCTCGTGCCGAAAAGAACGACGCGCGCGCCGAACTGTCGCGTGCGCTCTACCTTGGTGATGGGCGCTTGCTCGGGCATGACGACCGTCGCGTTGATGCCGAGACGGGTGGCGTGGAACGCAACGCCCTGCGAGTGGTTTCCGGCGCTCGCGCAGATGACGCCGCGCTTTCGTTCCTCTTCGGTGAGAAGCATCAGACGATTGCTGGCGCCGCGCTCTTTGAAGGACCCCGTGAGCTGCATATTTTCATATTTGAGAAAGACGTTGGCGCCGGTCGCACGCGAAAGACGTTCGCTACGGAGGCACGGGGTCACGCGGATGCTTCCCCGGATGCGGGCGCGTGCCTCTTCGATGGCTTCGAGGTTCACCATGGGACGCCACTTTGCCACAGGCGCTTGCGGCCCGACTCGATTAGTCGAATCGGGCAGTGAAGAAAGGGCGCGTCAAGAACGCGTCAACGCGGCTTTCTACAAAGGGTTTGACGACGCGTTGAGAGGACGGCACGGTTCGCTGCCAATGCTCCGCCCCCTTCGTCGCCCCCTATTGTTCGTCGCCATTGCGGCTGCGATTTTCACTTCGATGGTGGCCTTCGCCTCGAAGCTCGGCACCAGCAATCGCGTACGCGCCGACGAGACACTGCGAACGCTCGATGCGTCGCCCTACGAAGAGCTCAAAGAGCCTGTCGATCGCGCTAGAGAGCTGCTTCGAGCGGCAAACACTCACCGAGAGAAAGGTGACGAGAAGCACGCGGAAGCGTTCGATCGCGCGGCGCGAGCCTGGGCCGAGTACGCGGTGACTCTCGCAGAAGTAGAGGCGCTCGAACATCGCGATGCGGGCGTCGCAAAGTCGACGGCAGCTTCGGCTCGCGCCGAGCTGGAACAGGCCACGGAACAGAACGCACGTCTCCGCATCGAGCTCGAGCGGTTGGAAAATGATCTTCGCTCGCGAGACGCCGGAGTGAAGTCGACGAAGCGCGCCGCGGCAAGCAAGACGGAGGCACCATGAGCGCGACGTTGAAAGACAGCGTTCTCGTCACGATCGCCGCCGCCATCTTCATGCAGTGTGGCGCTCCCGGTCCGCCCCCACCGCACGAGGTGGCCAATCTCCGCGCCATGCTCGCGCGCCCTCAAGCCCCGAAAGAGGAAGGTCTCAGAGAAGCCCGAGCTCTCGCGGTCGAAGCCGAAAAAGCCTACAAATCGAACGATCGCGAGCTCGCGAGTGCGCTCGGCAGCGAAGGTTCGGCGCGTCTTCTTCAAGCAGAGGCGCTCGGTCGCAAGGAAGCGCTGCTCAAGCAAAAGGACGAAGCGGAGCGACACGCGCTCGAAGACGCCGAAGCTGCGCGGCTCTTCACGGAGCGCGCGCACGATGCGGAGCTCGAAGGAGCCGAGCTCGATCGTCGCATCTCGTCGATTCGCGACGTGCTCGCAGAAGCGAAAGAAGGGCCCGCGACACCGGAGCGAATCGCTGCGCGTCGCGCCTCTGCCCGCGCACTTCTCGGAGAGGCTCGCCTCCTCTGCGGAGCCTCGGCGCTACTCGGAGGAGATTCGCGCAACAGCGATCTCGAAGCCGTCGAAAGCACGCTGTCGAAGCCCGCCCCCAAGACGAATCCGGAAGCGAGCCGCAAGAGCCTCGAGCTCGTACATCGCGCGCTTGCCGTGCGAACCGATTGCCTCCAAGTGCTCACGCGAGCGCGTTCGCTCCGAGCGAAAAAAGGAGACAGCGCGAGCACGGTCACGCTCGATGCCGCCACGCTCGTCGCTCACGGCTGGTCACAGCGGCGCGACGAGCGCGGCACGACGATGACCGCGCCGAGCGCATTCGATCCACGCTCTCCGAGCGACGATACGCGCACGTTCGCGAGCGCGAAGAATCTGCAAATCGTGCACAAAACCGCACGTGGCGCAGCGCCTGCGACATCCGACGCGGACGATGCCGCGCGATTCGAATCAGCACTCCGCGAACGCGTCGGCAGTTCGGCGAAGATGCGCTTCGAGACCGTCGCGACGGACAACGCGCACGACTCATTCGAGTTCACCCTCGTCGAGTGAGCGTCTACAAGACGAGCTTGTAACCGAAGCCGTACACGGTGAGGATGTAGCGCGGCTTCTCTGGGGCGAGCTCGACCTTGCGGCGAAGCTTGACGATGAAGTTGTCGACGGTTCGATTCGTCGACGCGGATTCGAGGCCCCAGATTTTCTGCAGGATCTCGTCGCGACTGACGGGCTCGCCTTTGCGTTCGTGAAGGAGCTTGAGGAGCTCGACCTCGTAAAAGGAGAGGTCGGTTACGGCGTCACCCTGCTTCAGGGTGTGCGCTCGCAGGTTGACCTCGATGTCGCCGAAGCGCACGTCTTCGACGGCGCCCGCCACGCGTGAGGCGCGACGAATGATTGCGCGCACACGCGCGATCAGCTCGTTCACGCTGAAGGGCTTCGTCACGTAGTCGTCGGCTCCCACATCGAACCCACGCACTTTGTCGCCCTCTTGCGAGCGCGCGGTCAACATCAAGATCGGCAGGTGCGGTCGAAAGCGGCGAATCTCTTCGCAGACGGCGTAACCGTTCATGTCTGGGAGCATTAGATCGAGAAGGACGGCGTCCGGGTGCTCGTTCTGCGCCAGCTGAATTCCGTCGCGCCCCTTGCCGGCAGTGACGACGCGATATCCCTCGAACTCGAGGGCGTCGCGCAAGCCGAGCACGATGTGCGGTTCGTCGTCGATGACGAGAATCGTGGCCTTGGAGGTCGCGGCGTTCACGGAGGTGGGATCATAGTCCAAGGTACGGAGACGGCAAAAACCTGACCGCATGCCCCTGTCGAACCGTGGGCGATCAAATGAAAAAAGGGCCGGCCCTTTCGGCGCCGACCCTTCTTTGCTTTCGAACCTCTAGGTTCGACCTAGCGGCTTACTTCGCCGTGCAGTCGAGGTTCTTCGTCGTATCCGTCGTGCGCGGATCGTCTGGGTTCACGAGGAGGGGCGCCTTTTCGATGCATTGCAAGCTGATGGCCGCGCCGATCGTCGCGGTCTGCGACGCCGACGAGAACTTGATGGCTTGGTTGCACGTACCGATCGCCGAGCCAGCCGCCGCCTTCGTGAGGTAGCACCAGCCTGCGATATCCGTTCCTTCACAGGTCGGTGCACCCGCGAATTGCGACTCCTTGATTTGCGGGAGCAAGCAGACCGGGAGATCTTCTTGGCTCTTCGCAGCTTCCACGCCGACCTTGGCAATCTGGTCTTGGTGGAACTTCTCGAGGACCTTGTCCGACGGGATTTCGAGACCCTTCGCCGTGCAGTCGGCCGACGTGCCGGGCTCCTTGAGCTGCGCGAGAACGAGGCAAGGAATCGCGTCCTTCTCTTCTTGCGTCGCTTCGTCGCCAAGGAGCTTCTGCGGGAGGCACTGGTTGTTGAGTGCGTTGCGCAGACGGTCGATGATGGCTTTGACAGCCGGGCGGTAGCCGTAGTTGTCCGAGTCTTTGTTCGTGAGCTCGCGCGGGCAGATCGAGGCGACGATGCCTTGCGTATCGAGCGCACTCACGAGACGGAGTTCTTGAAGCGTGGGGTACGCCTTTGCACGGACTTGCTTGGTGGGCGTCGTCGCGTCGCAAAGGGGCGTGTCGGTTGCGGAGGATTCACCGTTGTTACCGCCGCAAGCGCAGGCCTGGTCTTCGACGTTGGGGCAGTCACGCGCGAGGTCGGCCGGAAGGTCGAACGTACATGCGTACTGGAGATCGTTGTTCTTCGTGTCCCACTCGCGGGTGTTGACCGAGTTGCCTTCGGTGATGCCCGAGCGCGGCTTGATGGACTCCTTCATGAAGATGTTCTGGCCCGTCTCGTCGTACGTCGCCGGGCTTGCGCCGAGGATGCGCGTCCAGTCGGAGCTGTCGAGGCGATCCTTGTAAGGAGCGTCCGACTTGACCGTCGTGAGGTCGTCGCCCACGCCTTGCGTGAGGATCTGCCACGGGAGGCCGCCGATGAGGGCGAAGAACACCTGGTCGGGGGTGCGGAGGCCGAGCGTGAGAGCGCAAAGCTCTTGGTCGCTCTTCGTCGGGAGGGGGCTCGCCGCGAAGAGGGGGTTCACGCAGCTGCCGCCGGCCTTGTGATATTCTTCGTACTGATCGCCGTTGAGCGGATGCTCTTCGTCGCGGTTCGGAACGAGCGTTTGCGTGAAGCCGTTGATGTAGCGCTCGATGGGGTACTTCGGATCGATACCGAAGCGCTCCTTCATGCGAGCGAAGCGGACGTTTGAGCCGTCTTCTTCGTCGCTGAGAAGTGCCAAGCCGCCCGAGCTGCTCTTGCAAGCTTGGTCTGCGTCGAAGAAGGAGCGAATACGGCAGGTGCCGCACTCGGCCGAGTTCGGATCCGTTGCGCAAGCAGCCGTCGGTCGCGCGGCTTTCGCGCTGTCGGCGTAGCGCCAACCCTGACCACCAAGCGATCGCGGGTCGACGGTCGACTCATTTTCGTCCGTGAGCATGATGACGGCGACGAGCGAGTCGTCGCGGAGGAAGTCCGAGCGCTGCTGAAGGATCGTGTCGTCGACGCCTTCGAACTTCGCGACCGAACCGTCGACCTTGATGCTTGCGTACGGGTCCGGTTGAATGAGGAAGCGGTAGACGCTTTCGAGCTGGGCTTCGTAACCGCAGCCATACTCGTGAACGCCCGTGATCATCTCCTTGAAGGAGGCCTCGAGCTTGGCGCCGTCCTCGATTTGAACTTCGCCCGACTTCGGCGTCTTGCCTTCGTTCTTCTTGTTCTTCGAGGGGAGGTAGTAGAGGTAGTCGCTGGCGCTGATGTCGGCGACTGGCTTTTCCTCGTCCCCTGCGCGATTGAGAAGGTGGGCCGAGTCGTCGTTGTGACGATTGAGCTCGGCGTCAATGCGCTTGTTGGCGCCGACTTTTTCCGTGGCGACACAGGTCGTCGCTGCACCGACTCCACCTAGCGCGGAGCTGATGATGCCGATGTGAAGGTCGTGCACGGCGGGGAATTCGGGCTTGCTGTCCGCTCCGCAAATCGCTTCGCCCGATGCATCGAGGGTGGACTGACCGACCGCCTTGCCGTCCGCGTCCACGCACTGCGGCTGGAGCAGACGATTCAAAAGGTCGGGAACCGCCTGCGCGAGAAGGGTCTGCTTGTCACCCATCGACTGCGAGTTGTCGATCGCGAAGAGAACGTCGACCTTGTCGATCGCGGTCTGCTTGACGCTGGTCGAGAAGCTCGTCTTCGTCGAGGGGTCGCACGCTTCGACGGGGCGCGAGATGCAACCTCCGCCGACCGAGCCGGCCGTCGCGAGAAGAGAGGTGAGTACAATCCCTTTCCACGCATAGCGCGCGGTCTGCGAGCTAGGTACGCGCAAAAAATTAGAGAGGATGCGAGGCGAACGGTCCATAGCCA
>JAHFDV010000414.1 GCA_023248815.1 Myxococcales bacterium | reverse complement strand
CGCTGGGACACTAGGACAACGCAGGCCGTTTGTCAGCAGCCGGAAACCACCGCAGATCCGAGGGAATTTCTTGCGACGCGCCGCGTTGAAATGCGACGCGTCGAAACTAGGACGCCGTTTGCGCGGGGGGGACGACGACGGCCGTCGCCGCGGAATTCCTCATGCCGCCCACGGGAGGACGCGCTTCCGACGTGATCATTTGAAAGGCTTCTTCGAGCGGCTTCAGCCCGAGCTCACCCTTTTCGCGCGATCGCACGCCCGCTGCATTCGCCTCGGCCTCTTTGGCACCGACGACGAAGATGAACGGATAGCGAGCCAGGCGCGCATTGCGCACCTTCGCACCGAGCTTGTCGGCGCTCGAGTCGAGATCGACGCGCAGACCGAGGTCTTCGGCTTGGCGCACGACACGATTGGCGTACTCGTTCGCCTCTTCCGTGACGGTGAGGACGATGAGCTGACGCGGCGAAAGCCAGGTCGGGAAGTTGCCGGCACAGTGCTCGAGATAGACGCTGAAGAAGCGTTCGAGCGATCCCAAGATCGCGCGGTGGAGCATCACGGGACGGTGACCTGCGCCGTCCGGTCCGGTGTAGCTGAGGTCGAACGCTTCAGGGAGGTTCGGGTCGAACTGAACGGTGCCGAGCTGCCAGCTTCGTTTCAGTGCATCTTGCACGTGAAATTCGATCTTCGGTCCGTAAAAGGCACCCTCGCCTTCGAGGATCTCGAATTGGAGGCCCGCACGCACGAGGCCTTCTTTCAAAGCGCCTTCGGAGCGGTCCCATGCTTCGTCCGTGCCGATACGCTTCTCGGGACGGGTCGCGAGCTTGACGTCGACCTTGCCGAATTGGAAGACTTGGTAGACCTCGTAGAGAAGCTTTATGAAGCTCTCGATCTCCGCCGGTACTTGATCTTCCGTACAGAAGACGTGTGCGTCGTCCTGGCAGAACGAACGCACGCGCGCGAGGCCATGCACGACACCGCCGCGCTCGTAACGATGAAGGCGACCGAAGTCGCCCATGCGCCACGGGAGCTCGCGGTATGAGCGACGCCGCGAGCCGAAGATGACGCAGTGACTCGGGCAGTTCATCGGCTTCAGTGCAAAGGCCTCTTCAGCGAAGCGCTTGCGCACTTCTTCTTCGGTCTTCGCGCGGAGATCTTTCGGGGCATCCATTCCGCGCTCGGCGAGAGCCGCGGCGATGACGGCGGGATCGGGCTCGAACATGTCCTCCGTCCAAAGGCGGAACATGTTCTCGTTGTAGTTGCCGAGGTGTCCGCTCGTGCGGAAGAGCTTCGGCGAAAAAGCCTGCGGCGTGATGACTTCGTCGTAGCCGTAGCGCGCATAGAGATCGCGCATGTAAGAGATGAGGCCGTTGTAGACGAACGCGCCCTTCGGCAAGAAGAAGGGCATCGCGGGCGACACCGGGTCGAACATGAAGAGGTCGAGCTCCTTGCCGAGCTTGCGATGGTCTCGCGCCTTCGCTTCTTCGAGACGCTTCAGGTGCGCTTCGAGCGCTTTTTCGCTGTTGAAAGCGGTTCCATAAATGCGCTGGAGCATCGGGTTGCGCTCGTCGCCGCGCCAGTACGCACCGGCGACGCTCATGAGCTTCACGGCCTTGAGCAAGCCCGTCGAAGGAACGTGCGGTCCTGCGCAGAAGTCGACCCAGGTGCTCGCGTCGTCTTTGCCGTGACGATAGAGCGTGAGCTCTTCGCCTTCGGGTTTTCGCTGGATGATGTCGACCTTGTAGGTTTCGCCCATGTCCGCGAACATCTTGAGCGCGGCATCGCGCGCGATGACTTCGCGACGGAATGGAAGGTCTTCTGCCGAGATGCGCTTGATCTCGGCTTCGATCTTCGCGAGATCGTCCTCCGTGAACGGTCCGCCCTTTTTGTCGAAGTCGTAATAGAAGCCGTCTTCGATCGCGGGACCGATCGTGACCTGCGTCCCCGGGAAGAGTCGCTGCACGGCGTCGGCCATGATGTGCGCGGTCGAGTGACGAATCACCTCGAGACCGAGCGGTTCATGCGCGCGCACGGGGACGAGCGTCGCCGTATCTTCGACCGGCGTGTGGAGATCGAACAGCTTGCCGTCGATCGTCACGGCAACGACGTCTCGGTCGAGTTTGCCTTTCGCGCTGAGAATCGCCTTCGGAGTCTCTTTCATGGGGGCGGAGAGTTTACACGATCCCGACGAACTTTGGCGGACGCGTTCACTCGCTCAACGCGCGTTCGAGATCCGCGCGAAGATCTTCCTCGGCTTCGATCCCGACGGACAGACGCACGAGATCTTCGGGAACGGGGCTATTGGCGCCTTCGACCGACTTTCGGTGCTCGATGAGGCTCTCTACCCCACCGAGAGACGTCGCGCGCACGAAGACCTGTACTTTCGACGTCACACGAAGCGCGGCGTCGCGCCCGCCTTTCATGCGGATGGAGAGCATCCCGCCGAATCCGCCCTTCATCTGCCGAGAGGCGATTTCATGCCCAGCGTGCGATTCGAGGCCGGGATAGAGCACCTCGGAGACGGCGCGATGCGAGGCGAGAAACCTCGCGAGAGCGAGGGCCGTGCGCGACTGCTCGCGAACTCGTAAATCGAGTGTGCGCATTCCCCGAAGAAGCAGCCATGACTCGAAGGGACCGAGAACCGCGCCCCCTTCCCGCCGATAGAGCGCGATCGTCTTCCAGCGCTCCGTTTCCGTTTTCGTCACAAGCGCACCTGCGACGACGTCGCTATGGCCGTTCAGATACTTCGTGGCGGAGTGAAGAACGTAGTCGGCACCGAGCAGGAGCGGCTGCGACAAGATGGGAGAAGCCGCCGTCGAGTCGACGATGATCTCGGCGCCAACGGCATGGGCGATCTCGCTCGCGCGAGCGATGTCGGTGACGTCCCAGTTCGGATTCGCCGGCGTCTCGCACCAAACGAGCTTCGTTTGCCCCTTCTTCACGCATGCGGCGAGCGCATCGAGATCGCGCATGTCGACGAAGTCGACGGCGAGCACGCCTTTCTCTGCGAGCGAGAGCATCCGGTTCCGCACTCCCCAGTAAAGTGTGCTCGGCGCGACGACGTGATCGCCCGCGCGCAGGCTCTGGAGCACCGCTTCTGCAGCCGCCATCCCCGACGCGAAGACGAGCGCGTGGGCACCTCCTTCGAGGGTCGTGAGGATGCGTTCGATCGGGAGATACGCTGGGCTCTTGTCGCGTGAATAGTCGCGATCGCCGCGGTACTCGGGATCGCGCTCGAACGTCGTCGAAGGATGGATGGGGAGAACGACGGCACCCGTCTCGCGATCGAGAAGATGGAACGCTTGCGCAAGAAGTGTCGAAGGTTTCATCGCGTCCTCCTTCATAACGTGAGGCAAAAGAAAACGCCCCCCCTTCCGTAGAAGGAGAGGCGCTCTTGGAGAGTCGCGTTAGCGACTCGTTCGTGCCGCCAGCGTTTTACTGCTGGAAGGCGACCGTCACGTCGCGGCTCACGTTGAGGAGTCCGACATAGCGCTGGTAGTTGGTCTGAACTGCCGCCGCCGCCGTTGCCGCCGCCGCGATCTGGTCAGGAGTTGCGCCTGGCGCCGCCGTGGGAAGGCACTTCTGGTCTTCCTTGCCGACCTGCCAGAGGAGCTGGCCCGTTGCGTTGTACTTCGCCGAACCGTCTGCCGTGGTTTGGGTGCAATACACCGCCGCGAGGAGCTTGTTTGCGTGGTCGATCATGCGGTGACCGATGCCGATCGGCTTCGAGATACCGTTGACGAGTTCCGTGCCGTAGGTGCGAGCACCCCACGTCACGCCGCTGCCGACTTCCGTGAAGAAGACCTTGTCGGACGCTGCGAGTGTCGGAGCTTCCACGCCGCCCTCGATCCAAACACGAATCGAGTTCGTGAGCGTTCGACTGCCGTCTTGGTCACTGAAGTAGTTCGCGTAGATGAGTGTCGGAACCTGAAGCTTGTAGCCCACGAGTGGGTCAATGAGCTTCTGGTTGTCCGTGCGACCGATCGAGTAGTCAGCGTCCCAGAGCCGGGGATAAGAGACGGGCACGGGCGCCGACTTCGCGCCGATACCTGCGGGTGGACCCGGGATGATGTAGGGAGCTGCCACGTCCGTATCGTTCGCGAGAAGACCCGCGAAGAGACGGTCGAAGGCACGCGGATACATGTTGCGGAAGTTGACGAGCATGTTGCGACCGTCGACCGCTTGAGCGCGACCAAGGTCGACCTCGTACGGTTCGAACATGACGGTGAGCGCCGCAATCGCGTACGGCTTTTCAGCGTAGGTTCCGATACGGTTCACGAACTTGCTGTAGTTGAAGGAGCCGCCCTTCACGTTGTCCACGTCGTCGTCGATCCAGCGACCGTCGAGGATGCTGACAGTCGGACCGACGTCCGAGTCCTGCGCGAAGTCAGGGACTTCGAGAAGCGGAAGCGCTTGACCGTTGAGCGCGACCTTCGTGTCCGAATAGACACCGGGCTGCGGACGGAGGACGGACTTTTCGAGAGCTTCGAAGAGCACCGATCCTGCGAGCACATAACCGCGGCCCCAATCGTCCGAGACGAGCGCGGGGTTCGTGGCGGCAGATTGCGTCGGATACATCGCCGTGTAGAGACCCGTGCGCTGAGCCGAGAGCCAGCCGATCGAGTGCATACGCGAGAAGTAGCGATCCCAGACGTTGACCCCGAACACACTCGGCGTCCAACCGCGACGACCGCGACGGAAGTTACTGAGGATGTAGCGGTACTCGTAAAGGCGAGCGAGACTGACCGCGCCTTCGTATGCGTCTGCACCCGCATCGAAGCGGAGGTTGTGCGGACGGTTCGAATTCTCGTCGGTACCGAAGCGGTACGGCCAACGAACGCGGCCGTCTTTGGTACGCGAGAGAGCGCCGTGGATGCCGTCACCGATGTCACCCGAGACGAGCTCGGAGAGATGGGCGTGGTCCTTAGCGATTGGTTTGCAAACCTTGCCGCCGATGACGCTGCTCTCGAAGCCGGGATCCGGATTCGTGCAACGCTTCTCGTCGTAAAGGAATCCTTCGCTCTGAAGAATGCGTGCCATCGTCGTGTAGTGCGTCGGTTGGACGCCGTTGCCCGTGGCGGGATCATCGCGACGAACCCACCACTGCTCGCTCGTCGGACCACGTTGGTTCACGTCGTCTTGCGTAGAGCTGAGGCTTTCGAGGGCCGTGCCGGCTTTGCTTCCCTTGGGGAACGTTTCGACGACGCGGCCGTAGATGTATTGAACGGCTGCCTTGTCGTACGTGCCGATGCCGTGGAGGTCGGTATTGAAGTCGTAGCCGTAGTCCATGATGGACGAGTAGGCGAACTCCTCGATACCCGCGTGCGCGTCACTGCCTTGTCCGAGCTCTTCGGCCGTTTCCGGATCGAGGTAGCGCGGGCCCATGCAACTGTCGTCGTCGCCCGTGCGTGCAGCAGAGCAGGCCGCGACGGACTTGCCGCTGTTCGTACGGAGCTTCCAGTAGTTGGGGTGGAAGTTCATCGAGTCCCACGAACCTTGGAAGTTGTGGCGGAGCGTCATCGTGTGACCGAACTCGTGCTCGGTGACTGCGCGGAAGATTGCCTTGCGGAGGGCCTCGAGGATCTTGAGC
>JAHFDV010000413.1 GCA_023248815.1 Myxococcales bacterium | reverse complement strand
GGTGAGGGGAGAGCTCGACGAGCAAGCCTTCGGACGAGCCGTCGCCTTCGTCGTCGAACGCCACGAAGCGCTCCGACTTCGATTCTCCGAGACTTCGGGTGAGCCGTTCCAAGAAGTTCAAACGGATCTCGGAAGCACGTTCTTTCGCGCGATCGATGCGCGACTCGTGCCCGAAGCCGACTTTCACGCGATGCTCCAAAGCGAGCTCGCGCAACCGTTCATCCTCACGGAAGCGCCGCTCCTTCGCGTTCGTCTCTACAAGCGCGCGCCGCACGAGCACGTTCTCCTTTTCGTCATGCACCATCTCGTCACGGACGGGTGGTCGATGGGACTTCTGGTTCGAGAGACCGCGACGGCTTACTTTCAGATCGCTCGCGGGGATGCGCCTTCTCTCCCGCCGCTCTCGGCGCAGTACGTGGACTACGCGACGTGGCAGCGCAAGTTGCTCTCCGGCGAGCGCCTCGCACGGGAACTCGCGTTCTGGAAGGCGGAGCTCTCCGGTGCGCCAAAGACGCTCGAACTGACACTCGACCATCCGCGTCCGCCGCGGCAAACGTTCGTCGGCAGTACCGCGCGCGGCATCGTCTCGAGCGAAGTGGCAGGCCTACTCAGGCGCACGTACCCCGCCGATGAAGGAACGCTTTTCGCCGTTCTTTTGTCCGCGTACTTCGTGTTGCTCTCCAAGCACACGGGGCAGCGAGACATCGTGATCGGAACTCCCATTGCCGGCCGCGCTCACTCCGACACGGAGTCGATGGTCGGGATGTTCGTGAGCAGTCTCCCCATTCGCGCATCGTGGGGGCGCACGAGCTCCTTCCGCGACCTCCTCTCGCAAGTGAAGGCCACGGTCGTGCGCTCCTTCGAGCACCAAGACGTTCCGCTCGCCAGAATCGTCGAAGAGCTCGCCCCCGAACGTGACGCGAGCCGAAGTCCAATCTTCCAAACGATGTTCGTCGTCGAAAACGCGAGCAGAGACCTGCCGAGCCTCGAAGACCTCGTCTTCGAGCCAATCGCGGGTGAGCGCGGCGCCGCACAGTTCGAATTGACACTGACGTGTGCCGAGGCGGCCGATGGGTCCATCGGACTCGAGATCGAATACAACACGGATCTCTTCCTTCGCGAGACGGTCGAGCGCCTCGTGTCATCCTTCGCCGAGCTCGTTCATCAGCTTGCGGCGCATCCGAGCCTGCCGCTCTCCTCGCTCGATGTCCGCTCTCTCGCGGACCGGCAGTGGCAAGCGAGTCAGCAGATGGGCGAGGTGCTCGATCGCGGCACGAGCGACGTCGTCGACCTCTTTGCGCTTCACGTGAACGCGCGCCCGGACGCGGTCGCCGTGAGAATTGGAAAACAAGAGCTCTCCTACTCCGAGCTCGATCGACAGAGTGATGCGCTCGCAGTGACCCTAGAAGGGAGCGGCATCGGTCTCGAGTCGGTCGTGGCGATCGCGATGGATCGATCGCTCGACCTGGTCGTTGCCGTCCTCGCCGTCTTGAAGCTGGGGGCTGCGTACGTCCCGCTCGACCCTTCGTATCCTCGTGATCGCTTGAGCTACATCGTCGAGGACGCGGGCTCGCATGTCTTGCTCGTGAATCGCGTCGACATCTTCGACGCCACGTTCGCGCCGAGCCTCGCGCGCGTCTCCGTCACGGATTCCAAAGAGAAGAGCGCGCCCGCACGCCGAGCGCGTCGTGCGCCAGGAGATGCGGTTGCGTACATCATCTACACCTCGGGCTCGACGGGGCGTCCCAAGGGAGCATCGATCTCGCGGGACGCGCTTCTCAATCACTCGCTTTGGTTCAATCGGGCGTTCGGTCTCGGTCCACTCGACGTCGTCCTTCAGCGAACCCCGATTAGCTTCGATGCATCGGTATGGGAGTTCTGGTCGGCGCTGACGTCAGGAGCGCGGATCGTGCTGGCCGAGCCCGGGCGTCACGGTGATCCCGATCATCTTCATGAGGTCATCGACCGCGAAGCCGTGACCGTCGCGCAAATGGTGCCGTCGCTTCTCGCGGAGTTTCTAAAATTCGTTCCGCGAGGTCCATCGTCGCTGCGCTGTCTATTTTGCGGTGGCGAAGCGCTGTTTCAAGAGCACGTCACCGCATTCAGGACGACATTTCCAAGTGCGCGTCTCGTGAACCTCTACGGGCCAACCGAAGCAACGATCGACGTGACGAGCGACGAGTGCGTGGGCGAACGCGTCACGCTCGGCCGACCCGTCGCGAACATGGAGGCTTACGTCGTCGATGGCGAGCTCGAGCCCGTCCCCGTTCATGCGGCGGGCGAGCTCTGCGTCTCAGGAGCGCAGCTCGCGCGCGGCTATGTCAATCGAGGCGAATTGACGGCGGAGCGTTTCGTGCCGAATCCGTTCTCGACTAGCCCCGGCACACGAATGTACCGCACGGGAGATCTCGTCCGTTTTCTGTCGGACGGTCGTCTCGAATTTCTCGGTCGTCTCGGACACCAAATCAAGCTTCGAGGATTTCGGATCGAGCTCGGAGAGATCGAAGCGACGATCCAAGCCGACCCGACCGTGGCTGCCGCCGCCGTTCTGCTCCGAGAAGACGTGCGAGGGCAACCATACCTCGCTGCGTACGTCGTGCAGCACGTGGCGAACGGCGCCGACGCCCTTCGCGCATCACTTGCCGAGAAGCTTCCCTACTTCATGGTGCCGACGACGCTCACGGTGCTCGAGCGGATGCCTCTCACGCCGAATGGCAAGATCGATCGCAAAGCGTTCCCGCGTCCCGATGCGCCGAAGGAGCTCGACTTCATTGGTCCACGCGACGAGATCGAAGAAAAGATTGCGAGCGCTTTCGCGGAAACGCTCGGGCGCGCTCGAATCAGCGTGACCGCGAGCTTCTTCGAGCTCGGTGGCCACTCGCTTCTCGCGATGCAGCTCGTCTCGCGATTGCGTCAGCGTCTCGAGCGTGCGGTCAGTCTTCGGGACGTTTTCGAGAACCCAAGCATCGAGCGCCTCGCGCATGCGCTCGCGCAAGGCGCAAACGCTTCGCAGACGTCGATCCCGCGAATCTCGAGAGCGGAGACCATTCCACTTTCGTTCGCGCAGGAGCGACTCTTTTTCATCGAGCAGCTCGCTCCGGGGTCGGGCGCGTACAACATTCCGATCGTTCTCTCGTCACGCGGTCGACTCGAGGTGGGCGCGTTGGAAAGAGCGATCGCACATGCCTGCGTGCGTCACGAAATCTTGCGAACGCGCTTCTTCTACGACGGAGGCGAAGCCAAACAGGCAGTCCTTCCTCCGAAAGATTTCGTCGCATCGCGAAGATCCGCTCGTGGGTGGTCGACGCAGGGCATTCGTCATGCCGTGAGCGTCGAGATCGCGCGGCCTTTCGATCTCGACGCCGGGCACCTCTTGCGCCTCCTCTTGCTCGAG
This sequence comes from Myxococcales bacterium, assembly GCA_023248815.1. Taxonomy (GTDB): domain Bacteria; phylum Myxococcota_A; class Polyangia; order Polyangiales; family Polyangiaceae; genus JAHFDV01. The sequence goes on along the minus strand of JAHFDV010000413.1, from coordinate 2,209 downwards.
GTCGACGACGACAGCGCTCTCCTCGTATTCACGGCTCACCATCTCGTTTCCGACGGGTGGTCGATGGGAATCTTGGTTCGCGAGGTGAGCCAGGCGTACCGCGCGAGCTGTCGTTTGAGCGCGCCTCACGAAGCCGAGCTCCCCATTCAGTACGGCGACTATGCCGCTTGGCAGCGCAGCGAAGTCACGCGGCCAACACTCGAACGCGACCTCGAATATTGGAAGGCCGAGCTTCTCGACGCTCGCCACGTGCTCGAGCTACCCCTCGACAAGCCTCGCCCCGCCATCGTCACATCGTCTGGCGCGATCGTCTCCCGAACGCTTCCGACAGCGTCGGTTGAAGCGTTCCGCATGCTCGCGCGCGACGAGAACGCGACGCTCTACATGGTCTTGCTGGCGGCATACTTTGCGCTCCTCGGTCGCGTGACAGGTCGCGAAGACATCGTCGTCGGGACGCCGGTGGCTGGCCGCATTCGTCCTGAGACAGAGCCGCTGATCGGCATGTTCGTCAACACGCTGCCCCTGCGCGCTCGCTGGAGACGGAACGGAAGCTTCGCGGAGTTGCTCGGAGCCGTGAGGGAGCGCGCCCTTCGCGGATTCGAGCACGAAGAAGTCCCCTTTGCGAAGTTGGTCGACGAACTGGCTCCGCAGCGCGACACCAGCCGAAGTCCGCTCTTTCAGGCGGTCTTCGTGCTCCAAAGCACGCCGCAAGGGGCGTCCGGTGCATCCGAGGACGAGCTCACCTTCGCCCCGTACCAGCTCGACGCCATCGCCGCGCAGTTCGAGCTCACGCTCTCGGCGGTCGAGAGGGAGGACGGCACGCTCGATCTTCACCTGACGTACAACACGGACCTTTTCGCACGAGCCACGGCCGACCTGACGTTGGATCGCTACGCGCGCGTCCTCGCGGCGGCCACGCAGTCTCCGGGCGCACCTTTGTCGCGCATCGACATCGCCGGAAGTCTGGAACGAAGCTGGCTCTTGGAACGCACGCGTCGTCGAGACGCCTTCGAAGAGGCGCGAACCTTGGACGAGCTATTCGTGCAGACTGCACGCGAGCACGCCACGCGGACCGCCGTCAGCGATGGCGACGGCGGAAGTCTAACTTACGCGGAGCTCGACGCTTGGTCTTCGGCGATTGCGCTCGCGCTGCGTGAAAAGGGAGTCGCCGTCGGAGACCGCGTGGGCATTCGTCTTCGACGGGATGTAGCCCTCGTTGCAGCCATCTTGGGAGTCTTGAAGGCGGGCGCCGCATACGTCTCGACCGACGGAAGTCCGAGGGACCGCACGCGCGAGATCTTCGTCGACGCTGGGGTACGACTCGTTCTCAGCGACGAGACCTCCCGCGAGGACATCCCGGAAGGGCCCTACGAACGTTCGGCGCTAGCCTCGCGCGCGACGGCTGTTCACTCGCCACCGTCGAGTTCTCTCGGCTCCACGAGCGAACGCGGCGCGTACGTCATCTACACCTCGGGCACTACGGGGGTACCGAAGGGCGTCGTCATCTCTCATCGCAACGTCGTTCGCTTGATGCTGGCCACGCGCGAGTGGTTCGCCTTCGGCCCGAGCGACGTTTCGACGCTTTGTCACTCTTCCGCGTTCGACTTCTCCGTGTGGGAGATCTGGTCGTCCCTTCTTTTCGGCGGTCGGTTGATCGTCGTCCCGCGAGAGACCGCGCGCGACGGTCAGGCGATGCATCGGCTTGCCGCCAACGAAAAGGTGACGCACCTCTCGCAAACGCCTTCGGCGTTTCGCGCGTTCATGGAGGCCGACCTTCACTCGCAAGCCACGCTGTCGCTGCGCAAGGTGGTCTTCGGCGGAGAAGCACTCGATCCCCAAGAGCTGCGCGGATGGGTTCACCGCCATGGAGATGCGGCCCCCGAGCTCATCAACATGTACGGGATCACGGAGACGACGGTTCACGTCACCTATCGTCGGATTCGTCGTGAAGACATCGACGGCGCACGCAGTCCCATCGGCGTCGCGATCCCGGATCAAGCCGTCTACGTGCTCGACGGTGCGCTCGAACACGCGCTCGTCGGAGTGCCGGGTGAGCTCTTCGTCGGTGGAGAAGGGCTGGCGACGGCCTACAACGCGCGACCCGATCTCACGGCGACACGCTTCGTTCCAGACCCGTTCGCATCGACCGATGGCGCACGCATGTACCGATCAGGCGATCTCGTGCGCTTTACTCACCACGGCGAGCTCG
>JAHFDV010000412.1 GCA_023248815.1 Myxococcales bacterium | reverse complement strand
TCGAGGAGACACCTTCTTCGACGACGGCGTGCGGAGCGACCCATTTCGACGGAGCTTCGCTCGCGGGCCTTGCGGTGGGTAGGACGAGATTCGCCGCGCGCGACGGACTTCGGCCGCTCGACTCTTCCCTCGCTGCAATTGCGCTCGATGGAGGCATCGGTTGCGAGGCAGTCTCGCTCGGGCTTGCGAGATCTTTTACTGCTGGCGGGACCACGGCTACATCGGCCAGCAGTTCGTGCTTTTCTTGCGACGCCTTCACGAGAGTGCGCTCGTCCGCCGCGCGATCGCGCGCGACGAGCTCGTGACGAGCGCCGACCACCGCGCTCACGACGATCACCGCCGCGCCGACCTTCCATCCGAGCGACGCGAGCCCGACGGCTTTCCATCCGAAAACTCCAGCCTTCAATGGAATCGTCACGGCCGCCGGCGCAGCTGCGGGAACGCTCGCCGTAGCTGCACCCGCCGTGACTGCACTCGCAGTAGCTGCACTGGCAGTCGCGCCAGCCGTCGCAGCTCCCACGACGACGACGGAGCCTGCAATCGTCGCAAGAATTCGCTCTTCGGTTGCACTCGGAAGCGTATAGGGCTCGGCGCGTGAGAGGAGCTTTCGCTCGTACGTCGTGAGGTTGGGGTCATCCAAAAGCCGCTTCATGCCTGCCTCTGCTTCAAGGGTGCGAGCACGCGCGGCTCGAGATGATTGCGACGCCAGCGATCGGATTCGCGCGTAAACACCTCGCGCGCAGAATGCAGACGAGAATGCACCGTGCCGAGAGGACATCCCATCGACTCGGCAATTTCAGAGGATTCGTAGCCTTCGAGCTCGAAGAGAACGAATGTGGCGCGCTGCTCCAACGTCATCTTGTCGAGGATGCGCTCGAGAATGGTGTGGCCCTGTCGCACGGAAACTTCTTCGAAAATGTTCGTCAGACCTTCGCGCTCGAAGATGGCTTCGTCATTCGCTAGCTTCTCGTGCCTGACGATCGACCGACGTCGGCGGTCACTGACGACTCGAAATGTAATTCCATAAATCCACGTCGAGAGCTTCGATCGTCCCTCGAAGGTCGCGAGCTTGCCGTTCACGATGACGAAGATTTCCTGCATCGCATCCTCGGCCTCGTGCTCCGAGAGTCCGAGGCGTCGGAGAGAGTTCCACACGAACCTCGAGTGCTCGCGGTACACCTCGACGAAGGTCGGCACGTGCGAACGCTCCGCCGTCGAGACGTCGCTGGGTTGCGCGAGGGTGAGCTTCGGGAGGGTCACGTGGAGTCGTTCGAAAGAGGGCGACCTCGTGGGTCGTGAGGGTCACGGTGAGTGGGCGACGGCAGCTCAAACCATTGGCATTTCGAACGGGAGCTGCCTCTTTTTTCGTGCGGGGCACGCGCGTTTTTGATTTTGCAAGAATCCAAATCTCCGGTCAGCGCTCTATGTGCCGGCAACTCCAAGGAGAAATTGCTAGCGCAACTTCGAGAACTGAACGCCCGCCGTGAGAAACCCCGCAACGTGTCCCGGGTCATACGCGACGCCTGCGCCATCGACCGAGAAGCGCTCGGCGCTCGAGACGAAGAGCAGAGAGGGCTGAAGGAATAGCCCGAAAGGGCGAAGGATCTCCGCGCGCACGCTGAGGCTCCCCGCGAGAAGGGGTCGCGTCGCGCTCGAGTTCGTCTCGAAGCCGGAGGCGTTCGCGGTGAAGACGCCTCCTTGCACGGAGGCGCACGGGAGGACGCTCGCATTCGCTGTCGAAAAGACGCGCGCGCAAAGCCCTACTTCGCCACCACCAAATCCAATGGCAATCTGTCCTCGACCGACCGCGAGATCACTCGGCGGCGCGAAAAAAGCTCGACCGAGGATCGCGAAACGAGCTCCGAGCGAAAACGTTCCGTCGAGCGTCATGAGAAAGCCGAGGTCGCGGCTGAGCCCGAAGTGTGCACCTGCGCCGACTCCGAGAGTGAAGAGCGGTGAGCCATTCGGCTCTTCTGCGCGCGGCGATGGCGCGGCATCGTTCGGTGCTGCTCGCGGTCGTTCGCTGCGCATAGTGGCCTTTGGCTCTTCCGAAGGCTTCGCAGGTTCCGAGAGGGTCGGCGTGTCGGAAGTCTTCGTCGTTTCGAAAGGTCGGACCGCGTCGGGTGATACACCGCCATCGTTCTTCGTCATCACTGCGAGCACGGTCGGTAGCGCTTCGCGAAGGCCACGACACGTCTTGTCGTCGTCGTCGAGCACCCGCTCACGACCATCTTGCGTCCGAATGCGCGCGCGATAGCCGTCGCTGCGACGTTCGATCGCGACGACGACGTCTCCGAGATCACTTGCGACGGTGAAAGTGCCTGGTTTCGAGCCGTTCGCGCCCGCGACGAGTGCGTTCGCATCGGGACAGGCGTTCGACGCCGGATCGCGCACCACGGCGACCGTCAAAGCGAAGAGAACCTCGAGCACGCTGGTCGCCATCCGCCGGGCTTCTATCCCACAGCGCAAATGAGACGCAAGCCGCTCTGGGAGTGCTGGCGCCTCGAACGAAGCTGCGGTACGTCCCCTGGTTCGCGGATTGCTCGCGCAGCGCAGTACAGATCATGGCTACCGAAGACACGCTCCTCATTCACGAAATCTATTCGAGCATCCAAGGCGAATCGACCTTCGCAGGATTGCCGTGCACGTTCGTACGGACGACAGGATGCAATCTTCGCTGCACGTGGTGCGACACGGAGCAGGCGTTCTACGGCGGCACACGCATGCAGCGAAGTGAGGTCCTGAAGGCGGCGCTCGAGAAAGAGACGCCCCTCGTCGAGCTCACTGGCGGAGAGCCGCTCTTGCAGCCAGGCGTCATTCCGCTTCTTCGCGAGCTCTGCGACGCGGGCAAGACGGTTCTCATCGAGACGAGTGGGGAGCGCGACATCTCGAAGGTCGATCCGCGTGTGCATCGCATCATGGATCTCAAAGCGCCGGGATCCGGAGAAGTGAAGCGCAACCGCTGGGAGAATCTCGAGCACCTCACGGAGCGTGACGAAGTGAAGTTCGTCCTCGCGAGCCGCGAAGACTACGAGTGGATGCGCGATCGCATTCGCGAGCACGAGATCTTGCGACGCACGAAGCTTCTCGCGAGCACGGTCTTCGGAAAGCTCTCACCGAAAGACCTCGTCGCGTGGGTTCTCGAAGACAAGCTGCCCGTGCGCGTGCAGCTCCAGATGCACAAATACATTTGGGAGCCGACGACCGTCGGCGTTTGAAGCTTCGCCGCCTCCCTTCAGGCTCGGACAAAAAAGAGACGGACCGAAGCGTTGGCTTCGATCCGTCGATCCAGAGGCTTTCGAGAATACTTACTCGTCGCCGTCGGCTGCCGTGAAGTACCAGTCGCTGCTCTCGGTGCCGTGATAGCTGCCGAGGTACGCGCCCTTCGACGAGAAGATCTCGAAGCCGCCATTGCCTTCGACCACTTCGTTGACGACGTAGAACTTCGTACCCTTGTAGGTGAGGAGGTTCAGCGCCGCGTAGCCCCACGGATCGGAGTTCGCGTAGAGGTAGTACTCGCGCTGCGCACCCACAGGAGCGCTCGAGATGGCGATCGCCGGAGTATCGTTGACATCGTCGTACGAGTCGTCGGTGTGCGACCACTCGAGAAGCAATGCTTTGAGCTTGGGGTCGACGGGCGTCGCCGGCGTCTTGAACGAGTCGACCGTGAACGACGTTTTGGATCCCGTGGGCGTCAGCTTGAGACCGGTCGCGGTTTTCTCGTAGCTCCAAGAGGACGTGACCTCCTTGCTGTTTTCGGGCCCATCTGGGAGCTGATAGGTGGTTTTGAGCACGCCGCTGCGAACGCTGAGGTCGCTGTAGACGCGCAGTAGGCTCTTCGCGTTCTTGTCGATGAAAGCGCGATCGCAGGTCTTGTCGGCGCTCTGTTTGGAGCACTCGTCGCTGACGAGATAGAGCGTCACCGATCGGTTGCCACGAAGCGGCTTCGAGATGTCGATCTCGTAGAGGTAGCCTGCGCGGAAACGAGCAGCGGCCGCTGCCGTCGTCTTGAAGTTGCCGTCGATCGCGAGCGTCGCCTGATCTTCGCTACTGCCGTCTTCGTCCGTGTGCCCGGCGCAGCCCGTCTGCGTAACCGTGAGCATCGCGAAGGCCATCGCCGCCAAAGGTGAAAAGGTCATCGATGAAAGTTTCATGGTTTCCCCGAGAAGGTTGGAAGGGCGCCGCAGTAAATCCTGGGACGCTTATGAAACCCGTCTAAGCAGATTGCGTACCAACCCCGACACAACCCGACAAAGTCGCACACCTCGATACCAAAGCGCTGCAAGCTTTGAAGTTCATTGAGCACCGCAATCAAATCCCATCCAATCGGGTCTAAAACGTGTGTCGTTACGGTGACAAGCCTCGTTCCTGGGTTAAGCGCGACCCCCTCTTAATGGGCCATCCATGCCCCGGCGCCCGGTCGCTGACTCTCGATTAGAAGGTCTGGTCGGCGAACGAGAAGAGGAGATAGGTCGGCGTCGCGGCTTCCGGGTGCACGACGATGGCGCCGTCGGCTCCCGTCTTGTTCCGATGAATGAGGTGTGAGCTCGCACCTCCCGAGCTCGTCGAAAAGACGCTGATGGGGGCCCCGATCTCGAGCTCGTCCGCGATCTTCTGCGCGAGCGCATCCTTGCCGTAGGCGACCCACGTCGTGTCCGCTGCGTGCAACGAGAAGTCGTTCACGTAGTCGAGCGTCGTGACGACGTGCCACCCCGGATCGAACGCATCCCCAATACGTGCATGTTGCATGCTCAGAAAGCGAACGTTCGGATCACCTTTCGTGGAGAGGACATTCGTAACGGCACGATAGACCTCGCCGCCGAACTGGATCTGCACGACGACGTGGTCACCATTCTGCATCGCACACGTTGGGTGCCCGGGGGCCACGACCGCTACGAGCGTTCCATCGATTCGCCCGAAAGCATCCGTGAGGGCCGTCCCGAAGGTCTCGGCGCAATTCTTCGCCTTGTCGATGGGTCCGGCGTCGACCTCGCCTCCGCTGTCGACGAACGCATCGACCTTTTCTCCAGCGTCTTCTTCTTGTCCCGCATCGAGTGAGGGTCCTGCGACGACGTCGTCGGAGCACGCGACGAGGATGCGCGACGAGGTGACCAAAGCGAGAAGAGCTCCGAGAATGCTTCGCATCATGCTTGCCGTCGTACTGGCTCGGGTTGCGAGCCGCACGTGACAATTTCGTGGCGCGGTGGTCGAGCGCGCAAGTGCTTGAATTGCCGGGGCTCCCACGTCCTTAAATGCGAACTCAATCGCGAAAAACGAGGCCGAGCTCGCCGCGAAAGAGCAGCGTGCCATCTTCGCCGGCTGCGAACGACGGAATGAGGCGCACGGCGAAGGCTGCGTGCGGGCTCATGTCCCATGCGGCCGATACGCCGAGACTCGGAAGGACGTTCAACGCGCTCTTCGCTGCCTTCTCGCCGGAGGTGACATCGTGTCGCCACGAAGCCTCGACGCGTGGGCACACGTCGATACGGAAAGAATCTTCGCCGCTGCGCAAACAGACTTCTCCGCCGACGAGCAAGCGCGTCGTCCCGCGATCTCCGAACGCCGCAGCCGTCGGGCCGACAGCGAAGACCGTCGTCAGAGGCATCCTTCCC
>JAHFDV010000411.1 GCA_023248815.1 Myxococcales bacterium | reverse complement strand
GATTCAGACCGACCCACGAAGGACTCGTCGGGCCGGTGAAGTCGATGGGCGAAGAGATGGCTCCCGCGGGATCGATCGGATGGATTCCGACATGGTTGGCGGTGGCTTCTGCGACGATCAAGTGCGCACCAGACGGCGTGAAGGTGAGAAATGAGTCGCTTTTGAAAGCCCTCGCGTAGGGCTTGCTACCGGAGGTCAACGATCCCGTCGCAGGGTCGAAGAGCAAGCAACCGATCGCGCCGGCGCCCGCGTACGCGACGCGGTGCGACGCCGGATGAAAGGCGAGATGGTAGGCCGGGGTCTCGCTGAGGCTCTTCAGCGTCAACGGTCCGGACGACTCCGCCCCATACACGAAGATGTTCGTGTCGTTCGCCACGAACGCGAACAACGTTTCATGAGGCAAGGCAGCGTCGCTCTCGGGAGAATCGGGAGTGGAAGCATCGGCAGCGCCACCGTTGAAGGGCGGCAACGAGCTTCCATCGACGGTCGACGGTTGGCAGGTGCCGTCGATGCACGTGTTCGCTTCGCCAGGGCACGTCGAGCGCGCGCCACCGTTACCGTCCGACTCGACGTACTGCGCGCAGCTGGCGGTGAGGCGCACGTTGAGCGAGGCAACATAGGCCGTCGGGATCTGCGTGATGATCGCGTCGCGACGCGCCACAGGAGTGTCGTCCTTGAACGCCGAGATGGTGATCGTCGCGGTCGCCGTTTCATCACCATTCGAAACGACGCTCAGATTATTCGGGAGGGTGGTGGTCTTGAGATCGATCTCGTTCTGAAAAAGAGTTCCGTTTTTCCCATCGACACGAATCTTGAGCTTGTTCGGCGCGATGTCGCCGTCGGTGGACACGGTCACCATGAGACCACCGCGCGCTGCGAGCGTGTCGGCGCTGCAAGCAAGGAGAGCAGCGAGCGCCGTCATGCCAATGAGCACTGCACGGCTCGCAAACGATGGAGTGCGCTTCGGCTCGCGTTGAAACATGACGCGCATGGTGACGTAGCCTCGGCTAGTTGCCAAGAGCGCGAGACGAACGACGGTCTGCGTGTGGAACGGCGACTATTCGTCGCGTATTCGAGGCCGGGTGCGACTGCGCGAGAACCAAGGAACTAGTTCGACAGCCAGGACGGGCGCGCCTTCGTCCTTGGCACTGACGGACAAGCGTCGCGTCCCTCGAGGACAAAGCCCGTGAACCTCGTCGGAAAACCTCAGAGATTACGCGCTGCCACCGTGGGCTCGCTGTTTGCAGTAACCCTCGCATGGCTCATCGATATGAAAAGTTCGTCCTCTTCAGCGCACTCGGTCTCTTCGCGGCGATGCCGGCGTGTACTTCGCAGGCGGACATCGATTCTGACGACGAGCTCGACGAAGGCAAAAGCAATCTCGCGGCAAGCGGCAGCTTCCAAAATGGCGTCTCTCCGTCTTCCGCCTACGCGGGCGTGACGGACACGACGATTCGTGAGTCGACGCCGACGACGAACGAGGGGGCGGCGGCGAGCATCGCGGCCGACTTCGACGATCCCGCGGGAACGCGCAAACACACGGCGGGTCTTCTCCGGTTCGACATTCGTTCGATTCCGGCGGGAAGCAAGGTGAAGTCGGTGAGCCTCACGGTCAACGTGACGAATCGCACCTCCGGCTCGGGGTACTCGCTCTATCCGCTTTCTCGTGCGTGGACAGAATCGCAGACGACGTGGCGTGCGACGAGCTCGAGCGCGTCTTGGGCTGTGGCAGGTGCGAGCGCATCGAGCGATCGCGGCAGCACGGCGATTGCTTCGCTCACGCCCACTGCCGTCGGCAAAGCGACGATCACCTTCAACGCGGCGGGTCTCGAGGCCGTGCAGCAATGGGTGAACGATTCGGCGAAGAACTTCGGCTTCATCGTCGACACGGTCGACAACGCAGACGGTCTCGCGTTCGACTCGTCGAATGCCGCCTCCGCGACGAATCGTCCGCGCCTCGTCGTCTCCTACGACACGCCCCAAGCCGTCGCTTCGCCGTATCCCCTCTACACGAAGGCAGAGGTCGATGCGTGGTCGACCAGCAATCCGCAGTACGCGCGCCTCGCGGGATCGTGGGCCGGAAACGTCAATCGCTCGTACCCCAGCTACGGCACGCAGGTGAGTACGGCCAACCGCGACATCCTCCGGGACGAGTCGGTCTATCTCAAGTCCGAAGCCGTTCTCTGGGCCGCGGACGGCAACGCCGCACGCAAGACCAAGATCGTCGAGCGTCTGAACGCCATGAAAAACATCCGCTCTTGGCAATGGGACTCGGTCGAGCAGTACCGGCTCGTCGCGGGCTGGGCTCTCACGAACCTCGCGCAAGCGGCATCGATCGTCGGCTACAAGGACGCCGGCTTCACGGCGTTCCTCCGCGCAACGTACGATATCATGGACTGGCCGGGAGCCAACAACTGGACGGCGAGCTTCGCCGACTCCAAGCTCGCAGTCGCGGTCTACCTGGGCGACGCCGCGCTCTACGCCGACGCGAAGAGCTACTTCTACACGCGCCTTCCGCAGACCGCTTACGTCTCGAAGTACGACGGCAACAAGGTGAAGCCCGTCCTCAAGAACGGCAGCGCGGATATCAGCGCGACCATTCGCAATTGGGGTGGCTACTTCGGCGCGCCACAGGTCAAGTCCGACCTGACGTTCGTCAATCCCTCCTACGTAACCGACGGCTTCAATGCCGAAACCATTCGCGACCTCAGTCACGTCTCTATGGGGCTCGGCGGCTGGATGCATGCTGCACTTACCATCGAAGCGCACGGCGACACGCTCTCGCAAGAAGCCTATGACCGGATTCGCGCGAGCTATGTACTTCAAGCGAAGCGTGTCCTCGCCTACAAGAACACGGGCAAGTTCATCACACCTGCGCCCATCAACGGCGACGGCGGCGCCGCGCTGAATCTCGGCTGGTACGGCGCCCGCAAGCTCTTCGGGAACGATACGCCAGCCGATGTCGTGACACTCCTCAGTCATCCCGACGTCACGGGCAGCGGCGCAGCGGGAGCACTGCATCTCTCCGCGGAAGCGTTTGCCGACGGCATGTGATCGCCTGCGCAGACAAGTCGTGCCACGGTCTTCTCGACGTCTTTCGGTTGCATTCGGCCCACCAAGTGGCGTGGAAATCGGGAACGCTGCTATCCTCGCTCGGGATGGGCACATCGATTCCAGAAAACGAGGAGGCACGACTCGCGGTACTGCGTGCGTATCAGATCTTGGATACGCCCCCCGAGAAGGCATTCGACGATCTCGTGCAGCTCGCCAGCCATATTTGCGGCGCGCCCATCGCGCTGATGAGTCTCGTCGATCACAATCGCCTTTGGATCAAATCGAGAGTGGGACTGGACGCAAACGAGACGCCGCGAGAAACGGCGTTTTGCTCTCACACCATCCTCGGCGAGGACCTCATGATCGTTGCCGACACCCACAACGATTCCCGTTTCGCAGGCAATCCGCTCGTAACGAGCTCGCCACATATTCGCTTCTATGCAGGCGCTCCGCTTCGAGCGCGCTCGGGCCACAATCTCGGAGCCCTTTGCGTGGTCGATGCAAAGCCGCGCGAGCTCGATTCCCATCAACGTCAAGCGCTTGCAGTTCTGAGCGCGCAAATCACGGTGCAGCTCGAGATGCGGGCGGCGTTTCGTGCGCTCGCGGCCAACGAGTCTTCGTCGCGCGCACAAGCCGAGGCGATCGAACGCTTGCAGGCTCAAAAGAACGATCTCACGACGCACATCGTGCACGACCTCAAGAGCCCGCTCATGGCCGTGCTCGGCAATGCTTCTGTCCTCGCGGAGAGCACGCTCGATGACGTTCAGGAATGCGCGCAGGAGATCGAAGCGGCCGCACGATCCATGAATCGCATGCTCCTCGATCTGCTCGACGTCAGCGCGGCCGATGACGGAGAGTTTCATGTTCGACCGACTACCGCGTGCGTGCGCGAGCTCCTCGCGGAGGTCTGTGCGGCGGGGATGGCGCGCGTTCGCGTTCTCCACTGCGGCGTTCAAATTCGAGTGGACGCGCCCGAGCTCAAGTGGAAACTCGACCGCGACATCGTCCGTCGTGTGCTCGAGAACCTCGTCGACAACGCCATCAAATATGGCGCAGGGGAGATCGTACTCAAGGCGAGCTCCGAAGGCGGCGCTCTCGAGCTGCAGTGCATCGATGACGGGCCGGGCATTCCGTCATCCCAACGCGAAATCATCTTCGAGCGCTACGCGAGGCTCACCGAAGACAAAGAGGGTATCCGAAGCGGAAGTCACGGCCTCGGCCTTCGCTTTTGCCGCCTCGCAGCCGATGCGCACAACGGAAAGATCTGGGTCGATGCGGCACCGGTGAAGGGCTCCGTGTTTCATCTTTCGATCCCATAGGGAAACCTCCACCGTTCTCTCGTGAATCCGCCGAGAACACGTTCGGAAGCCGATGCCGGCTTCGAAATCGGCGGTCTACTACGTGCGCGGGCGAATTTGCCGAGTGCAATCTCGACGGGCGTCGTCCGTGCTCCCTTCGTTCTTTGGCAAGTTCGGTTTGCGGACTTGCTCTAAGATTCGTCCATGCCTCTCTGTGCGGTTTCGGTCGATCTGGATGAGATCCCCAATTACACGCAAATTCATGGGCTGAAGAACGCCGAGGTCAATGCGACAGCGGTCTATGACGTTGGCGTTGCGCGGCTGCGTGAGTGGGCGCGTGGGCTCGGGATCCCGTTGACACTCTTCGTGATTGGAACGGACCTCGCGCGCGAAAAAGCGGTGCACGAGCTCTCGGGAGCGATCGCCGAGGGCGACGAGATCTCGAATCACTCGCTCAGTCACCGCTACGATCTCACTCGACTGCCCGAGAGCGAGATGGAAGCCGAGATCATCGGTGGCCGAGATCGCATCCAAGAAAAGCTCGGGGTGAGGCCCGTTGGCTTTCGTGCGCCGGGATACGTGATCACCGACGAGGTCTTCGAGGTGCTCCGCCGCGCAGAGGTGCTCTACGACTCGTCCGTCTTCCCATGTCCGAGCTATCAGCTTGCAAAGGCGGGCATCATCTCGGGCATGTCTCTCCTCGGCCGAACGAGCCGCTCCGTGATCGACACGCCGCAGATCCTCCGAGCACCGATCGATCCGTATCGCGTCGGGGAGCCCTATTGGAGAAAGGGGAGCGGCGTGCTCGAGCTGCCAATCCAAGTGACGCGTCGCTTGCGTCTCCCGTTCATTGGAACGTCCGTGACGGGAGCTGGACCGGGGCTTGCGCGCAGGCTCGCGCTCGGCTGCTTGAAGTCACCGCTCGTCAACTTCGAGCTTCATGGCATCGACGTGCTCGATCGCAACGACGGTCTCGAGGCGCTCGCGCCTTACCAGCGCGATGTGCGGGTGCCCCTCGCGCGAAAGTTGAAGGCGCTGACGACGGCGGTCGAAACGCTGCGTGCGGGTGGCTACAAGTTCGTGACGATGAAAGACGCCGCGCGCACGTTTGCGTGAACGCGTTGCGGACGAGTTTTTCCGGCGCAGAAAAGGAAACGCCCCGCGTCACGTCTTGGGCGTGAAGAAGGGCGTCTCGGGAGTGAGACGACGGTTACTGCAAATCTATTCAGCAGCCGGTCGTCGCATCAGGCGGCAAAGCCGCTTTTCGCGGT
>JAHFDV010000410.1 GCA_023248815.1 Myxococcales bacterium | reverse complement strand
CATCGAACAGAACCGCATCATTCAGGCCGCCAATAGCATGAAGAGCGAGTTTCTCGCCAACATGTCGCACGAGCTGCGCACGCCGCTCAATTCGATCATCGGCTTCTCGGAGCTTCTACATGACGGCATCCTCGGCGACGTGACGCCGCTCCAACAAGAGCACCTCAACGACGTCCTCACGAGCGGTCGTCATCTTCTTTCGCTCATCAACGACATCCTCGATCTCGCAAAGGTCGAATCGGGGAAGATTGAAGTGTTGCCCGAGCGCGTCTCGCTGACCCCCCTCGTCAAAGAGGTGACCGAAGTGCTACGCGGACAAATCGCGACGAAGCAAATCGTGTTCAAACAGACGATCGAACCCGCAGTCGACTTCGTCGACGTCGATCCGGGTCGCTTCAAGCAGATTCTCTTCAACTACCTGTCGAACGCGATCAAGTTCACGCCCAACGGCGGAAAGATCGACCTGCGCATCGTCGACAGCGGGTCCGACGCCTACCGTGTGGAGGTCGTCGATTCCGGCCCGGGAATTTCACGTGAAAACGTCTCGAAGCTCTTCGAAGAGTTTCAACAGCTCGATTCGGTTCTCTCGAAGAAGCATCAAGGAACGGGGCTCGGGCTCGTCCTCACGAAGCGCTTCACGGAGGCTCACGGAGGAAAGGTCGGCGTCGAGAGCGAGGTCGGCAGAGGCAGTACGTTCTTCGCAGTCCTTCCGCGTCGAATCGAAGCCATGCTTTCGATCCATGAAACTCCCGTGCGTGTTCCCGACCTCGAGGAGGACGCCGCCTCGCTTCCATGCGTGCTCGTCGTCGAAGGTGTCCTCGCCGATCGCTCGTTTCTCGTGCGGACACTCATCGAGGCGGGATACGCCGTCGAATCGGCGGAGTCTGCGGGTGCCGCGCTCGCGCGTTGTCGTGAGCGCGCCTTTGCCGCGGTGACGGTTGATCTCGAGTTGCCCGATCTCGACGGAATCGAGCTCATTCGTCGGATGCGCACGGAATCGCGAAACACCGAGACCCCCGTCGTCATCGTCTCGGTGCAGGCCGAAGAGCATCTCTTTTCGGGATTCTCCGTCAACGACGTCCTGGCGAAACCACTTCATCGCGAAAAGCTTCTCGCTTCACTCGCACGTCTCGTCGGACCACCGCGCGCAGAACAAACGATTCTCGTCGTCGACGACGAGCCGGTTCAGCTGAAGCTCATGAGCGCGATGCTTGGTGAGCTCGGGTACTGCGTAATGACCGAGGCAGATGCCGCGCGCGCGCTGACTGCCGTCGAGAAAGAGCGTCCCGCGGCCATCATCCTCGACCTTCTGATGCCTGACATCGACGGATTCGAATTTCTGCGCCGTCTCCGCGCCAACCCGGAAAACGAGAGGATCCCCGTGCTCGTATGGACGACCAAGGATCTGCATTCCGAAGAGCGCGCCGAGCTCTTTGCGTCTGCTCAAGCCGTGATGAAAAAAGGCGCGGCGAATCGGAGCGAGCTCCTACGCCAACTGAAACTGCATGTGAAGCGCGATCGCGTCGCGCCTTCGAAAGAGGTGGCCCGTGACCGGTGAATCGATTCTCGTCGTCGACGACACGCTCGTGAACTTGAAGCTTCTCATGGCGATTCTCAACGCGAGCGGGTACCGCGTGCACACGGCGACTTCGGCCGACGAAGCGCTCGTCATCCTCAAAAACGAACGCTTGCGGCTCGTCTTGATGGACATCCAGCTTCCCGGAGTCGACGGCCTCACGTTCACGGAGAGTCTGCGCCGCGATCCCGCCTTCGAAGATTTGATCATCATCGCCGTGACGTCGTTCGCAATGAAAGGTGATCGCGAAAAAGCGCTCGCGGCTGGATGCGACGACTACCTCTCGAAACCGATCGACACGCGCGCACTACCCGGCTTCATCGCCGACCACCTCGCGGCGGGCCGACGACGAAGCTGAGCTCGCAACCTCACGGGCTAGAAGGAAGCGCGGACGCTGCAGGGGCCGCGCTCGCGGCGGGTTGCGTCGTCGCGGCGACGGCTTGCGCATTCGGAATCGGATTGAGAATTCTTCCGACGGCGTTCGCGACGACCTTCGGATCGACCTTGTTCGTGTGGATGTCTCGCTCGGCGACGCCGTTGTAGAGGATCTCACCCGACTTGCGATCGACGAGGTCGATGATGAGCGTCGAGACATCGTCGGTTTCCGTTGCGTCACCGCCCGCACGAATGTTGCCACCCGGCGACGAGCGATGGACGACCTTCACGCCCGCCGCGACGCGAACGATCATGAGCGCCGAGTCGGCTGGCGCGAGTGTGTAACCCTTGCCTTGCAGGATCGCATCGACCGACGTCCATGCTTCCTGAAGGACGAGCGCCGAGCGCTCCGTTGCCGAATATCCTGCGGGCGCCGCGACGGTCTCGTGCACGTAGGTCGAATGACCGACGACATGCGAGACGTCTGCCGAAGAAGTGCGGACCTCCGTCCGAGAACCTCCACATGCGGCAAGATTGGACAGCGAAACCAACGAGAGTGCAGCGATGAGCGCGCCTTGCGCTTTCCAGTTCGTAGTCATCCCGAACTTATAGTGCCGTTCGGAGGACTGGGGGGATGACAAAGTGGGGCGACATACTCTGTCGCCCGAAGGCGACGCACAGTCGCCCGCGACCGACGGAACGCCCCAATCAGGGGGTCGCGGTCGGGCTCGACGCCGCCTGCGGAGCGCTATTTCCGCTCTTCAAATACGTCTCGAACCAACTGACGACATGCCCGATCTCGAGGACCTTGTTCTCGCGCTTGGCCGAGCCGTGTCCTTCGTCGGCGAAGATGACGAGCTTCGTGGGAACGCCCTTCGCGTTCACTGCATTATACATCTGAAGCGCTTCTCCCACGGGAACGCGCGGGTCCGTCGCTCCCTGAACGATCAAGAGTGGCACCTTGATCTTGTTCACGTGCGTGATCGGCGAGAGCATCACGAGCGCTTCGCGATCCTTTTGTGGATCGCCGTATTCGCTGATGCGAAGAATGCGCCTGTAGGGCGCCGTGTTCTCGAGGAACGTGACGAGATTCGAGATTCCGACGATCGACGCGCCGGCATCGAACGTGTCCGGGAACATCGAGACACCCGCGAGCGTCGAGTAGCCACCGTAGCTGCCGCCCATGATGCCGACCTTGGGCGCTTTGCCCGCCTTGGAATACTTCTCGCGCGCGTACTTTCCCGCGTCCTCGATGTCGGTGATGATCTGGAGACGCTTCGGGCCGTCGTCCGCGTGGACCCACGTGCGCCCATAGCCTTCACTGCCGCGAACGTTCGGCGCGATGTACGTGAAGCCCGACTGCAAGAAGATCTGCGCCGTCGTGTAAAAACCCGCGACCGTCTGCGCTTCGGGACCACCGTGAAAGCTCACGATGACGGGGCAGGGCGTCGAAGCTTTTTCGCACGCTTCCGATTGCCAGACGAACAGCGGAATTTTCGTGCCGTCGCGCGCGGGGTAGCTCTCGAGCTTCGGCGCTTGAAAGAGCTTCGCATCGACTTCGGGAACGCTCGGCTTGTGCCATTGCGTCGTCGCCTTGCTGCTCGTGTCGAGCACGTAGCTCGTCACGGGGCCTTTTCCGGTGTCGACCGCGAGCGTCACGAAACGTCCGTCCTGGCTCGCGCCGACCGTGCGGACGTGATCGCCCTTCGGAAGATTCGGTAGAGCGACGGGCTTCAGCGTCGTGCCGTCACGCGCGTCGAGACGTGTGTAACCGGCCTCGTTGATGTGCAAAAAGAGCGTCTTTTTTTTTGCGTCGAACGCGCCGAAGCCAACGTCGCCCTTGGCGTCTCCCGCGACGGCGAAGAAGCCATTGAGCTCCGCGGCCTGGGACTCGGATTTGGGATCTTTTTTCGTGTTCGCTTTAAGATCGACGACACCCGCATCGGTCGCTTTGCCTGCGGCAGGCTTCTTGAACGTGTAGAGCTTTCGGAACTCGCTGAACTTCGGGGTGATGACCAGGATGTCGCCTTCTTTGGCGCCCTCCTTCGCGCTGTAGCGCGCTTCGTAGTCTTCTTTTTCGCCCTGCCCGAAGAGCGGTGTCAGCGTCTTCTTCGCCGCGTCCCACTCGTAGAACTCTTGCTGGTTGCCGCCCACTTCTTTGGCGAGAAGGAGCTTTCCGTTCTCGCGGTGGTCGGCGACGTTCCAAATGCCGTCCTGATCGAAGACGGTTTCACGCGTCTTCTTTGCAACGTCGTAGCGGTAGATCGCATACGAAGCAGGCTTGACGTCGTTGGCGCGAAAGTAAACGTACGCGGAGTCGGCGCTCACGAACTCGAGCTCGGTCTGCACCTTGCTCTTGTGTTGAATCTCCGTGAGCGTCGAAGTCGCGGGGTCCATGAGATAGAGACCCGGATTTTCCTCGCCGTTGCGATCGCGCGAGACGACGACGAACTTCCCGTTGGGAGCGATCGCGCCGAGCATCGTCGGATCTTGGCCGCCCGTTACTTGGCTCGGGAACTTGTTGGGGCCATCGAGGCGAAAGACCTGCGACGTGCCCGTGATGGTCCATGTAAAGTACAACTGCTTGCCATCGGGCGTGACTTGTCCCGCGTTCGGCGCGCGAACGTCTAGCATGCTCTGAATGCGCCTCGCGAGGGCGGGCTGGAGAGCGCCGGGTGCGAACTGGCGGATGATCTCGGGCGAGACACTTTCGCTTCCGTGACCTGCATAACCACCGCCCTTGTTTTCGCGAATGGGTGCGGGCTCGAGAACGCCGACGCGCGCCGAAGTGACGGGAGGAACAGGGGAGAGCTCGGGCGACTTTGCGGGGGAGCAAGCGAGCAAGGCCGACGAGGAGGCAAGGACCAAGAGAGCGGTTCTACGCATGCCTTTTCCTATCACAGAAGGCTTCTCGCGAGGCGCAACCAAGGGGTGGGACACGCGCGCGGGCGTCCGCGGACGGGATGATTTGCAAGGGGACGAGGAGGCTCGCCTCGAACGTCGCGAATTCTCACGCGCGCGCGCGGGCACGGGCGTCGCAAGAGCAATGCTTCATGCAACCAACGAACAGGATCGTTTCATTTCTGGAGCTGGACACTGACACCGACGTCGACGCGTTCGGCGGCGGCAGCTTTTCGGCCGCCGTACGCGACGCATCTTCGGATGCGCGTGAATCGTCACGCCGTGATTGGTGGATGAGTGGCGCGGACTTCAACGGGAGGGACTACATCGATTGAGCGGGAATGATCCCGAGGCGCGGTCGGGGGCGGACGGCCTGGAAGGGCGTGGCCGAGATCGAGTAGAGTCTCGAGGTCGACCGTGACTCTGCCGTTTTCCCCCACGCGCGCTCTTGCGAACCCTCACGTGCAGTCGCTCTTTGCAGCGTTGCCGCCGCTTTCGCGTCCTCTGGCGACGGCGATCCGCGTGCCTCTCCCGCGCGACGAGTGGCTTCATGCGAGCGGATTTTTCGTCGACGAGAAAAAACGCCGCACGGCCGTCCTCGTTCACGGAATGGCAGGATCGAGTGAGAGCGCGTACGTGTCGCGCGCCGTCATCGCACTGAAAAAGAAGGGTTTTCACGCGGTCGCGATCGATCTGCGCGGCACGAATCGAAGCGCGGCGGGTGCCAACACCGTCTATCACGCGGGCCTCACGGAGGACGTCGCGCGAACGATTCT
>JAHFDV010000100.1 GCA_023248815.1 Myxococcales bacterium | reverse complement strand
GGCGACGTGGAGCTGCTCGTGGCGGGGCCGGGTACCTATCGCAAGCGAATTCCGATGAAAGAAGCCGACTTCGTCGCCACGCCCGATCTTCGAAGCCTCAACGTAAGCGGGCGTTGATCGAACGGCGCGCGTTCGCTACCTTCGACGTCGAGGTGCATCCCCATGCGTGAAGAACAGCTCGCCATCGTCAAAGGACTCGTCGCGGTTGCTTGGGCCGACGGAACGTTTGCCAGCAAAGAGACCGAGATGATCGACGCCGTTCTTTCGGCGTTCGAAGCGAGCGACGACGAGAAGTCGTCCGTGAAGGAATACGCAAAGACGAAGCGCGACCTCTCGCACATCGAGCTTCAAGAGCTCTCCGCCGAAGACCGCCGTCAGCTCCTCGCGCACGCGGTCGTTCTCTCGTTCGTCGACGGCGAGCAAGCGGCTGAAGAGCTCACCTTCCTTACGGATCTCGCGAAGACGCTGCGCATCCCCGATTCTGAAGCCAATGCGCTTCTCGCGGCCTCGACGCTGCGCGCGAAGCGTCATCTGAAGCTTCTCACGCCAACGAAGTAACGGAACCGACTTGCCTGGGAGGCGAGCGAGCGCGAATCGACTCAGCCGAATTGCCTCACCGAACTGGCGGTGCGGCTCGCTTTACGCTTTGACGGGCTTCGACTCTGCGAGCATGCGCTCGATCGTGCGCGTCGTCATCGTGCCTTCGATCATCTCTCGATCGTCGAGGAGCATCTGATGAAGCTCGATGTTCGTGCGGATGCCGCCAACGATGAATTCGCGAAGGGCGCGGCGCATCCGAACGAGGGCAAGCTCGCGCGTGGGCGCGTGAACGATGAGCTTCGCCAGGAGTGAATCGTATTCCGAAGGAACGCGCCATCCGCCGTAGACGCCAGAGTCCACGCGAACGCCCGTGCCGCCGGGAACGAAGTATTCGGTGATGAGCCCGGGCCATGGCGCGAACGTGCGCGAGTCTTCGGCGTTGATGCGGCACTCGATGGCGTGACCACGGAAGCTCCACGGACGCGTATCGGGCATCTCGAGCTTTTCGCCCGCGGCAGCGCGAATCTGCAGCGAAACGAGGTCGAGTCCCGTCACCATTTCGGTCACTGGATGCTCGACTTGAACGCGGGTGTTCATCTCGAGGAAGTAGAGCTTCTTGTCCTCGTCCATGAGGAACTCGAGCGTTCCGAGAGAGGTGTAGCCCGTCTCACGAATTGCCGTGCGAATGCGCTCGCCCATGTCTTGCCGAATCTCGGCCGTCATCGCGGGGCTCGGTGACTCTTCAATGACCTTCTGATGGCGACGCTGCATCGAGCACTCACGCTCGCCGAGGGTCCAGATGCCGCCGTGCTCGTCTGCAAGAACTTGGAACTCGATGTGGCGCGGGCGCTCGACGAATTTCTCGAGGTAGACGTCTGGATTCTTGAAGCCGCTTTCAGCCTCGCTGCGCGCGCTCGAGAATGCAGTCTCGATCTCGTCGTCGTTGCGGACGATGCGCATGCCACGACCGCCGCCGCCGCCTGACGCTTTGATGATGACTGGATAGCCGATGCGATTGGCTTCGGACTTGGCGTGCTTCGCGTCTTCGAGGACGGTGCTGCCGGGCAGAAGCGGGAGTCCGAACCGCTCGGCATTTTTGCGCGCACGTACTTTGTCGCCCCAAGCAAGCATCGCTTCGGGAGTGGGACCGATGAACTTGATGCCGCACTTGGCGCAGAGCCTGGCGAACTCCGAGTTCTCGGAGAGAAAGCCGTAGCCCGGGTGAATCGCATCCGCTGCGGTGATCTCTGCGGCGCTGATGATCGCAGGGATGTTGAGATAGCTCTTCGACGCGAGGCCGGGGCCGATGCAGACGGACTGATCCGCGAAGCGAACGTGCGCTGCGCGTGCGTCGACCTCGGAATAGACGGCAACGGTCTTCAGGCCGAGCTCGTGGCAGGCCCGCATGACGCGGAGGGCGATCTCGCCCCGATTGGCAATCAGGACCTTTTTGAACACGGAATCAGGCCTTCTTGATGCGGAAGAGTTTCTGTCCGAATTCGACAGCCTTTCCGTTTTGCGCGAGCACTTCGACGATCGTGCCGGCGACCTCGGACTCGATTTCGTTCATGAGCTTCATCGCCTCGACGATGCACAGTGTCTGACCGACACGAACGGAGCTGCCGACTTCGGCGAACGAAGGCGATTCGGGGCTGGGCGATCGGTAGAACGTACCGACGAACGGGCTCGTTACATCGACCGTGTCGGGATCGACTGCGGCCGCGGGGGCCACCGAATTTTGAGGTGCGCTCGCCGTCGCAGTCACATGAACTGCTGCGGGATGTGCGTGCGCCGCAACGCCGCGCACGATGCGAACCTTTACGTCACTGTCTTCGTGCTCGAACTCGAGCACCCCTTCCTCTTTGAGGAGAGTGAGAAGTGAGCGAAGGCGA
The DNA here is from genome assembly GCA_023248815.1 of Myxococcales bacterium. Classification (GTDB taxonomy): domain Bacteria; phylum Myxococcota_A; class Polyangia; order Polyangiales; family Polyangiaceae; genus JAHFDV01. Next base: position 12,305 of record JAHFDV010000100.1, on the reverse strand, counting down.
TCGTTGTCGATATTCACCGAGTAGTCCTCCAGAAGGCGCGTACCTTAACTCTCCAGAACGAGCAGGGGAAGACGTTCTTTTCGATCGAGGACGTCTCTTTCAGTGCGTAAATTTCGACGCAGAAGACTCCCGCGACAAAACGAGCTTCGCCGCGAATCGGATTCCCGATCGCGGCGAATTAGGAAGCTGCGGTGAGGAGCGCTCGACGCTCTCGCGAAGGATCAGAGCTCTTTCAGGATCTTCGGCGATGCGACGCGCATCATGTAGCGACCGCGACCGAGGTTGCCTTCCGGCTTCAACGTGAGCGCGAGGAAGTACGTCGCATCGAGCATGCGAATCAACGTCACCATCTTCTCGTTGCCGACCTGAAGCTCGCGCATCGGTCCTGCTTCGAGATTTTCACCTGCGCGCTGCACTTGGCCGAGCACGATGCTGAGCTCTGCGCCGACCGTCGAGATGTCGAACGCGGTGTCTTTCGCGTACGTCTCGAGAGGAATGCCGCTCATGTCCATGATGAGGCCGGCCATGCCGCCTTCGGTGTGATCGACGATTTCCTTGAGCGCGTCTTTGAACATGTTTCCAACGGTAAAGGGTCCGAGCCCTCGCGGTCAATGAGGAGTTTCGAAGGGTCTTCGATGCTCGCAACGCACATGTGCGCATCGATCGCGAGACGCGCTACTTCAAATAGCGATCGACCGAGATCACGCGCGAAGCATTCGGCAGTTTGTACGCAATTCGACCCTGAGCCGCCTCGACCTCGAGCTCCGTGGGTACCGCTTCTTCGACGTCTTCATGTGCGCCCAGCATCCACGCGACACGCACGTTTTCGAATGCGAGGTCGAACCCGATGAGCGTTCGGTCCTTCCCTACGAGCACTTGCGCGTGCAGGGCTCCCGTTCCACCGATCGGCGGGCCGGCCATCCGGAGGGAATCGTTCTTCGAGTCGTATTCCACGGCGACGTCGCGCTCGTCCTGAATCATGGGACGACTACGGTAGCCGATTTCTTGGGGGCAATATTTTCGTGACGAAGGGATTCGACCTTCCGAGAGAACAATGCGTGCCAACGCCGTTTTCGAGGCTCGGGAACGAGAGTAGAGTGGCCGGATCGTGTCCAAAGGAAAGCTTACGCGGCAAGAGCTGGGGTGGTTGATCACGCAAGAAGCGCAAGGCGCCGCCGAGCGACTTCGTCGTGGCGTCAATAGCTTGAAGTCGAGCGGGCCCGACAGCGTGCCATTGCCCGAGAGCTCACGCAGCGTGCTGCCCGAAAGTGCACGTGCAGCGCTGCTGGAGATTCCGCCCGCCAGCCCCGTCGGCTTCGACAAGATGATTCCGTCCTTTCCTCCGAGCGGCGGACTCGACGCGACGTTGGACGCGCTCGACGACGCGATGACGATGCTCTCTTCGCTTCATCAGAAGCCGACAGGGCGTGGGCGACGCGGTCGCATCGATCTCGCGGCGCTCATCTGGGAGATCTCGCCCGAAGCGAACGTCGCGATCGAACCAGGAAGTGGCACCGAAGTATTCGGTGAAGAAAATGAGTTTCGGCGCATGCTCCAAGTACTCATCGGTCAAGGAACGGGCGCCGGTTCGCGCGCGACGATTCGCGGCGATGGCGAAGAAGTGCACGTCCGTGTGGAGCTCGGACCCGAAGGTCCCGGCGTCACCGAAGTCGAACGCGCGTGGCTGAGTCGCATGGCGATCCGCTACGGCGGTCGCTACGAGCTCGACGGCGTGACCGAAGTGATCGTGCTTCCTGCCGACGGCGTCTCCGAGCAAAAGGAGCGCGAAGCGCTCCGAAAAGAGCTCGACGAGGCCCGCAAGCAGGGCGAAGCGTATGCGCGCGAGCTTGCGGCCGTGTTGACGAACGACGGCGAGCAAACGCGACCTTCGACGATTCCCCCAGCGCCTTTCGCTTCCGTTAGCGATCGCCATCTCCTCCTCACGCGACTCTCGGGCGGCATCGCGGCCGAGATCCGCAACATCCTTTCGCCGGCCGCGCGCGCCGTGCAAACGCGAGAGACCCCCGAAGAAAAATGGGAAGTCGTTCGTCGCGCCCTCGCGCGCGCGCAAGAGCTCGTCGTGCTCCTATCGACCTTTGCGATCGCCGAAGACCCGCCGCAATCCGTCGAGATCGGCGAGGCGGTCCGCGCCGCGATTCGCACGCACGGAGCTCGCGCCGACCGCGCCGAGGTGACGGTAGAAACCGATCTCGCGAGCATCCAGGTGACACTCCGCACGCGCGTTCTCCATGCGCTCCTGCACGAGCTCGTGCAGCACGCGATCGACGCAACGCCACGCGGTAACAAGGCCGTCATCAAGCTCGAGGCGGGGGATCGCGCGAAGCTCATCGTCGACGACGCTGGTAGCGCGCTTGCAGCGCATTCCCGCCGCGCCCTCGTCGAGCTCGAAATCGAAGCTGCGACACTCGGTCGGCCGAGCGCCCTTCCTCTGTTTTTTGCGATGGAATCGGCGAGAGCCCTCGGCGCGGAGTTCGAGCTCGCAGATGCCCCTTCGTGCGGTGTGCGCGTTCAGATCACCTTCCCCGGCTGACGGCTCGCGGGTAGGCTGATCGAAAATGCGCATTCTCGTCGTCGAAGACTCGGACTCCATCCGACGAATGATCGAAGCGCTCGTTGCGGGGCGTGGTCATCAAGTGACGACCGCCACGAACGGGACGCGCGGCATCGAGCTCGCGATCGAAGAGGTCCCCGACGTCATTCTTCTCGATCTCACGATGTCGGGAGCGATTGACGGCTTCGGCGTGTGTGAACGCATTCGCAAAGAACCGCTCACCCGCGCCATCCCCATCGTCGTCATCAGCGCTCTCGACGACGAAGAGTCGAAAGCAAATGCTCGCGCCGCCGGAGCCACGAGCTACTACGTGAAGCCGTTCAGCCCACTAGCGCTGCTCAAAGAGATCGATAGCTTCCGCACCCGCCAAGTCTCCAAACCTGATCAATAACGAGAACCGCTCTTCTCCCAACGGCCATCACCGAGGAGAAGCGCTCGAGCTCGCAAGCGAACGGCGCGCAGCTAGGAACGCCGAGCGACACGTAGTCGCGTATGTCGAGCGATTGGTATGGACGAGCAGAGTCAACCGTGGCGAAGCCACCAGGAACAAAGGCTAAAAACGCACACGCGTGGGTAGACGCTGAGTGATTCCGACCCTCACCCCGCGTGGGGTCGAATCGATCAGCGCTCCGGCGCGCGTGTTTTCAGTTGCCTTCCCAGCGGAGAGATTCGCCCTGGACATCGGCGATCTTCTGCTGGTTTTGACCGAGAGGGTTCGCGAGATAGATCCCACCGCGGCTGGAGAAAAAGGCGACTTGGCGACCGTCCGGCGAACACGACGGATACGTGTTCGAACCTTGGTCTTGCGTGAGGCGGCGGGTCGAGCTCGCATCGCCGTTGGCGGCAACGCTGAAGATGTCCCAATTGGTTCCTTCGCGACCCATGTAGAGGATGCGCGCGCCGTCGGGATCGTTGCAGAATACAGGCGCCATGTTGTAGGTGCCCTTCCAGCTCACGCGTTTTCCTTCGACGTAGATCTGCGGGCTTCCGCCCGCGTTCGAGACGTATGCCATCTGGCCGCTGGGGCCGAACGCAGGGTGCGTGTTGATGCCGCCCGTCGTCGCCTTCTTCAATCCTGCGCCATCGGCAGCGCCGACGTACACATCGCTCTCGCCGCGTTGTGAGATGACGAGCGCCATCTTCTGGCCGCCGAAGGCGACGCCGAAAACGAGCCCAGGATTTCTCACGACCGGCTCGCGTGAGCCGACGCGGAAGAGTTGATACGTGCCGTCGGGAAGTCCTGCCGAGTAGTACACGCCGCCCGGGCCCGTCGCCGGAGCCGTCGCGACGTTGGAGACGGCTTGGAGTCGACCGAGTCCTTCACCATCACTGTCGATGGAGAAGATTCCTTTTTCGCCTTTGCCAACCGTCGCGCTGAAGACGAGACGCGTGCCGAAGGAACCGGCGCTACCCGTGAAGTACTTCACGACCTCGTTGTCGAACTGGTGCACGGCTCCGCGGAGCCCAGCTTGCGGAACGTCGTAGGCGCGCTTCAAAACGGCCTCGGTGCCTCGTGAGACGACGAAGAGCGAGAGCTCGAGATGAATCGCGCCTGCCTTGTTCGCGACGGTGCCTTTGATGACGCCATCCGCGCCCACGGTACGCCACGAGGCGACGTCGATGCCGGCGCCCTCCTTTGCGGCGTTCGCAACGAAGCTCTTTTCGTCGAGCACTTGGAAGAGACTCGAGAAAGTGAAGTCGCGCCGCTCGGTCTGCGCAACCTGTCCACCGAGTGCATCCCCCGTTGGCGTGACGACTGCGAGACGAAGAAGCGCACGTTGCCCGCCGGTGACGGCGACCTCGGTGACGGGCCCCTCCGACTTCTGCGCGAAGGCAGGAGGTGCATCGAAGGCGCTTGCGCAGAGTGCGAGCGCGAATGCCGCGCCAATCTTCGCAGCCGTAGATTTCGAAGCCGTTCTTACCGACATACCATTCCCCCGCGCACGCTGAACGAGAGCTGTACGGTTCGCCCTCGGTAGAGCTCGGCCACGGCTTCCGGAGGATCCGGAAGTGGCGTTTTTGTATCGATGAGTTTTTGAAGCATCGTGCGTGCAGAGTCGTCGAAAAGCTCGTTTCCACTACTCTTTACTGGCTTTTCCGACATCTGCCAAATCACGAGATTGGGGCCCACGGTGAAACGATACGAGACGCAAAGTGAATTCGCTTCTTCGGGCGTGATGACCGTTGGAACCGCCCAGCGTTCGTGGACGAAACGATTCAGCTCCGCAGCGTAGAGATCGCCTGCGCGCACTCGCGACTCGTCGGTCTCGAGCCCGGCTTTCGTTCCGTGCTCACTTCCCTCTTCCGTGTGCTTCGCGCTCGTCTCGGCGAAGGGGTCGCTCTTCTTCTTGAGGCTCTCGAGATCCGAATCCTCGGCGTCGGGATTGGGACGCTGCGGCGGTGCTCCGGCGTCGGGACGCTTCGCCTCCCGATCTTCGCGCGAAGCGACGTCTTCGTTTCGTTTCGTCGTCGCTTTTTCCGGAACGACGCGATCGGGAAGCTTCTTTTCGTCGAGCGGCTTTCCTAGCTTCAAAAGCGACGCGGCGATCACGGGCTTTTCGACCGCCGCGTTTTCCGTATCCGTTTTGGAGAGCGTCGCGCGCGCGAGCAAGACGATCGCGGGAACGACGTGAAGCGCGATCGCGAGTCCGATGCCGAGCACGATTTCGTCGGGCGAGTAGCCAGTCTTGATCGGTCGCGTCATCGGAAGATCATCCGTCTCATTTCACGAGGAGAGGATCCGTGACCATGCCGAGCTTGTCGACACCGGCCGTGCGTGCGGCGCCCATCACGCGGAGCACGGCGCCGTAGCGCACGTTCTCGTCGGCTTGAATGTAGAGCTCGTGCTCTTCTTTCAGGCGCGCGTTCGTCGCGAGCTTCTCTTCGACGGCGTCCGTGATCTCGTCTTTTCCGAGAAAGACGTGCTCGTCCTTGGTGACGACGAGCAGCATCTTCGAGTCGTCCGTCACCATCGGCGCGCTCTTCACCTTCGGCAAGTCGACGTGGACTCCCGTCGTGAGAAGCGGAGCCGTCACCATGAAAATGACGAGCAACACGAGCATGACGTCGATGAGCGGCGTCACGTTGATCTCATGAGAGCCGCGAAGACGCTTACCGCGCCCTCCACCTCCGCCCGACATGCCCATGGCGAGACCTTAGAGGCCGCCCAACCCGAACGCAACTCGCGAACGCGAGTGCGTTCCAACAAACAAAGCGATGGGTGGACACACTGCCGCGACCTGAGCCGAATACGCGTCGCTCACCACTGTGGCGACCGAATTCGGCGCGCGCTCAGAGTCCACCCATCTTGGCTCTCGCCGCGACGTCTTGGGCGAAGCCTTCGAGAAGGTCTGCGACCATGCCGACTTTGCGTGCGAAGTAGTTGTACGCCATGACTGCGGGGATCGCCGCAACGAGCCCAATCGCGGTTGCGATGAGTGCTTCGGCGATCTTGGGGGCGACGACGGGAAGGTTCGCGTTGCCCTGATTTCCGATGCTGATGAACGCGTCCATGATTCCGTAAACGGTTCCGAAAAGCCCGATGAAGGGAGCCGTCGAACCGATCGTTCCGAGAAGCGTCATCCACGATTCGAGCTGATTCACTTCTTCACTCGCGGCACGACGCGCGACGCCTTCGACGTGCGCCGACTCGGCCTCGGTGAGCTTCGCCTTCGCGCCGCCAGTGATCTTGCGCATCGCCGAGTAGCCCGCGGCGAAGATGCGCGCGAGCGGCGAGCCTGCAAAATTTCCGAGCTCCGTTGCAATCGACTCGAGGGAAGTCGCGTTGTCGTAAGCGCGAAGGAACGCTTGCGTCTCGCGACGGGCGCGCGAGATGTGCAGCAACTTCAGACCGATGACGAACCACGATGCGACGGAGAAGAAGACGAGAACGCCCATCACGATTTTTACCGCGATGGAGGCTCCGAGGATGAGGGAGACTGGATCGAGTCTTGTGCCCGGCATTCTGTGTTCTTCCTTCTCTATTTCTTCAGCGAGGCGGTTTCAGAGAGGCAGGATTGAGAGGATACCTCTCGTGTCAAAAGTCTCCGGAAGCTCCGGCGTCGAAGGCGAGCGAACAGCGGACGATGACCTGTGCGTCCGATTGCTGGAGAGCGCTACACGCGAACTGATACGTCGGCGCGAGACCCGAAGGACTTGCGCTGGCGACCGAGGAACCCACGGCGGCTGCCTGCGCGTCATAAGCTGTGCGGCTGAACGCGAACACGTCGACGGTGTAGGGGGCAGACGATGACGCGCTCGCGGGCAAATTCACGAAATAGGCGTCCGTGAAACAGTCGTAGAGGCCGGCCGCGCGGAAGGTATCTCCGTTGGAAACGAACGCCGCGTACTTGTAGACCTCCGTCTCACCCGTGCCACAGCCGCGAGAAACGACGATTTCCTCCGCCGGAAGGACCAATCCCGTGATCAGGGTCACCGTGCTGGTCGACGAGGAACTCGTCAAATCGAGGCATCCCGTGAGGAGAAGTGCGAGCGTCGTAACGACACGTTTCATCGATGTGCCCTCGTCGTAGCGAAAGGTTGCGTCAATCCCAAGGAAAAACGGGCTTTGGTCGACCTCTAGTTGCGGCCAGGTTAAAGCGAACGTACGCTTTTCGAACGATGCAGGTGCCCGGACTACCGCGACTTGGGCCGGGAACGAAGGGGCTTCTCTTTGTCCTCATCGCGCTCGGCCTCGTGACCGCGATCGCGACGAACCTCGCGAAGGTGCCCATCTTCGATTGGCTCGTGTGCGCTCCCGACGCAGTGTTCCGCGGTCAGCTCTGGCGTCCGCTCACGTCGACGTTCCTCACGAGCCCGGTCCAGCTCTCTCACCTGCTGTTTTCCGTCGTCGCGGTTTTCTTTCTTGCTCCAGATCTCGAACGAAGGTGGGGCACCTTCCGACTCGTCCGCTTTTTCATCGTCTCGAGTCTCGTGAGCTACGCGCTCGCTTTGGGAGTTGCTTGGATTTTCCGCGAGAGCGAAAATGCCATTCTCTCGCCGAGAACCCTGATGGGCCCCGAAGCTTCGATCGCGGCGCTAGCCGTCGCTTGGGGTGCGGCAAACGCGTCGAGCACGATTCGTCTCTTCTTCGTGATCCCGGTGTCGGGTCGCGCATTCGCTTGGATCTCACTCGCAAGTGCAATTCTGGCGTTCATCTATCCCTACTCGCCGGTCGGCCCCATCGCGCTCCTCACAGGTACGCTCTACGGCATGATTCTCGGCGCACCGCGAAGCGAGCCCAGCTTCTTGCGCCGCCTCTATCTGGAGTGGCGCCTTCGCGGCATGCAGAAGAAAAAAGGAATGAGTGCTCTCGAGCAGCTCAAGCTTTCGAATCGTCCGCCACCTTTGAAGACCAAGGGCGGTCCCGTTCTTCGCGTCGTGCGTGGAGAGAGCAAGCCGCCCCCGAAGGACAAGCGGTATCTCAACTAGTCGACGGGCGCGGAGCGGTCCCGCACGAGCCGTTCGCCGCATAGCGAAGTCCGGCGAGGTGCGAAATGGTCGAGTCATGAAGTGCCTACAAAACAAGCGTCCACTATAGCTGCTATACAGGATATGTAGCTATAATAGACTGGGCCATCCTCGGTCGGATGAGCGGCCGGCCCGGCACCTGCGCTCGTCCAGGAGTAGGGCGGCTGGAAGCTCGCGCATGACCGCGCGCGATTTCAGCGACGAAATGCGTACGAGATCTTGGTAGGCTCGCCTCGCCTTCGGCGCTTTCAATGAGTCACCTTCTCGACATCGCGAGCCTCGAAAAAGACGTCATCTCGAGTATTCTCGAGCGCTCGCGCGTTCTCCGCGGCGACAAGAACCCGCCGAAAGTCTTGAGCGGCAAGATCGTCGCAAATCTCTTTTTCGAGACGTCGACCCGCACGCGATCTTCTTTCACGGTCGCCGGTGAAAATTTGGGCGCACGTGTGCTCGCGCTCGATCTCCAAACCTCCAGCGTGAGCAAAGGCGAGACGCTTCTCGACACCGTGAAGGCGCTCGAAGCGATGGGCGTTTCGGCGTTCGTCATTCGTCACTCCGAGAGCGGCGCTCCGCATTTTGCGGCCAAGCGTACCTCGGCGTTCGTCATCAACGCAGGCGACGGGCGTCACGAGCATCCGACGCAAGCCTTGCTCGACGCGCGCACGATCCTCGACAAGAAGGGACGCCTCGAGGGCCTGACAGTGGCGATCGCCGGTGACGTCTCGCACTCGCGCGTGGCGCGCTCCAACATTCATCTCCTCGGAAAATTCGGCGCCAAGGTGAACGTTGCCGCGCCTCTCACCCTGATGCCGCGCGGGCTCGAATCCTTCGGTCCACATGTCCACTGTTTCCATCGCGTCGAAGAGGCACTCGAAGACGCCGATGTCGTCATGATGTTGCGCGTGCAGACCGAGCGCATCGAAGAAGCTCTCTTCCCTTCTCGTCCGGACTATCACCGCGCATTCGGTCTCACCAAAGCGCGTTTTGCGCTCGCGAAGCCCGATGCGATCGTCATGCATCCCGGCCCCATCAATCGCGGCGTCGAGATCGCGAACGAGGTCGCAGATGGCCCGGGCAACGTGATTCTCGACGAGGTTGCCAACGGCGTCTTCGTGCGCATGGCAGTGCTCGAGCATCTCTTCTCGGAGCCTTTGGCGTGACGGCGCGCGAAGATCTCCCGCTCGGAGTCTTCGATTCGGGGCTCGGCGGACTCACGGTCGTGCGGGCGTTGCGGGCCGCGCTCCCCAACGAGAACATTCTCTATCTCGGTGACACCGCGCGCGTGCCTTACGGAACCAAAGGCGAGGCCACGGTCGTGAAGTACGCGAGCGGCTGCGCGGCGCATCTCGTGCGCGCCGGCGTGAAAGCGATAGTCATCGCTTGCAATACGGTGAGCGCCGTCGCGCCGGAACGGTTGCGAATCGATCTAGATTTGCCGGTTCTCGGTGTCATCGAGCCGGGAGCGCGAGCGGCCGTCGCGGCGAGCACGAGCGGCAAAATCGGAGTACTTGCGACCCAAGCGACGGTCTCCTCTGGCGCCTACGCGCGGGCGGTTCTCGCGTGCTCGACGCGCGCCGAAGTCGTTTCGTTCGCCGCTCCTCTTCTCGTACCTCTCGCCGAAGAAGGTTGGACGGACGGAGAAGTTCCGAGGCTCGTCGCTGCGCGCTACATCGAGCCGCTCGCCCGAGCGGGCGTCGACACGGTGGTGCTCGGCTGCACGCATTATCCTCTCCTTCGACCAATCCTCGAAGAAGCGGCGAGAAACGCAATTGGTCCTCACGTGTCCGTCGTCGACAGCGCGCTTGCGACCGCGGAAGACGTCGTACGGTTTTTAGACGCGCGAAAGCTTCGTCGGGAAGCGCAGACACCGGGCAGGATTCGCATTCAGGTGACGGACTTGCCCCGCACGTTCTCGACCGTTGCAGCACGATTTCTCGGGGCCGATGCCGAAGAGGTCGAACAAGTCGATCTCTAGAGAATTGCGGGTTCGCGGGTTTTGCGCTGCCAGCTAGCCGCGAGGCGGTGATTCCCCTATCCTCCTCGGGGCATGAGCCAGCCGGTGGAAGATCCACTCAATCTCGTCGGAACGACCCTCGCGGAGAAGTACGAGATTCAGGAGGTCGTCGGCGAAGGCGGTTTCGCCATCGTCTACCGCGCCATCCAAACGGTGTGGAAGCGCAACGTCGCCGTGAAGGTGTTCCGCGCTCTCGGTGACATTCCCGACGCGCACCGTCCGCATCTCGAAGAAGAGTTCCTTCGCGAAGGCGCGCTCCTCGCAGAGCTCTCCGAGAAGAGCAGCGCGATCGTCCAAGCGCGTGACGTGGGCTTCTTGAAGACGAGCGGCGGCACGTCGCTCCCGTACATGGTCCTCGAATGGCTCGACGGCAAAACGCTCGAGACGCTTCTCGCCGACGAGCGCACGGCAGCCCGTCCGCCGCGTTCGATGCAAGAAGCGTTTCGCATCCTGTCGCCCGTAGCTCAGGCGCTCGGCGTCGCGCACGAACGCGGCATTGCACATCGCGACGTGAAGCCCGCGAACGTGTTCGTGCTCGGCGACCCGTACGCCGCCGATGCACAGGTGAAGCTTCTCGACTTCGGCATCGCCAAGGTCGTGCAAGACGCCGAGAAGCAGATGGGGAGCTTCCAAAAAACGCGCGGTCAATTCACTTCGTTCACACCGCAGTACGGCGCGCCGGAGCAATTCGATCGTTCGCGTGGCGCGACGGGACCGTGGACCGACGTCTTCGCGCTCGCGCTCGTGTTCGTCGAAGTGCTCAGCGGAAGAGAAGCGCTCCTCGGAGACAACCTCCAGCAGCTCGCCTTTGCTTCGTTCAACACCGAGAAGCGCCCCACGCCGCGCACGTTCGGGCTCGACGTGACGGACGAGGTCGAAGCGATCTTCGAGCGCGCCGTGAGCATCGATCCGATGCAGCGCCAATCGACTGCGACGCAATTTTGGACGGAGCTCGCCGCGGCGCTCGACATCGCGCGCGGCTCGCAACTTCCCGGCTCGGCACGGTCGGTTTCACCGCAAGTTCCACGCGCAAAGACCGAACCGATGATCTCGGTTGCAGGCGTTCCGGCCGTTCCCGCGACCACGCTTCGTGAGGGCGGCAAATCCAAAACCCCGCTCATCCTCGGTGGCATCGTCTTGGTCGCGTTGATCGGTGGAGGCGTCGCGCTCTCGCGCAAGGGCGAGGAGAAGAAGGCGCAGCCGGCAACGGATACTTCGAGCATCGCCTCGACCGCGCCTTCCGCAGCCGTTGTGCCCGCCGCGACCTGCCCCGAAGGCATGGTGCTCGTGAGCGGCGGTCAATACTTCATGGGATCCGATTCGAAGCTTGCCCAAAAAAACGAGCTTCCTCCGCACTCCGTCATCGTCGGCGACTACTGCTTGGATCGCACCGAGGTCACCGTCGCCGCGTATCGCAAGTGCAGCGCGACCGGCAAATGCCTCCGCGCCGGAATCGAAAACCTCTGGCCCGAGAAGATCACCGAACAGCAGCGCAAGGTTTACGATCCGCTCTGCAACGAGCTCTCTGCGAATGAGAAGCTCGAGCACCCGATCAACTGCGTCGATTGGACCCAAGCCGGAGCCTACTGCTCATGGCGCGACGCACGTCTTCCGACGGAAGCCGAATGGGAATACGGCGCACGTTCTTCGGACGGCCGTACGTATCCTTGGGGTGACGCTGCGCCGTCCGCCATCCATCTCAACGCTTGCGGCAAAGAGTGCGAGACGTGGGGCAAGGCGAAGGATCCGACCGGCTATTGGGTCGCGATGTACAAAGAAGACGACGGCTTCGCGAACACGGCGCCCGTCGGTAGCTTTCCAAAGGGCCGCACGGGTCACGGCATCGACGACATGGTCGGCAACGTTTGGGAATGGGTCTCCGATTGGTACGGCCCCTACTCGGCAGGCGCAGGAGCCCCCGCAGAGAATCCCGCCGGCCCCGACAAGGGCGACGAGCGCGTCATTCGTGGCGGCGCCTGGAACGGCTCGCAACCTTCGTGGGTGCGTCCGAGCTTCCGCTATTCCGACAAGCCAACGAAGCGCAGCTATGGCATCGGCTTTCGCTGCGCAAGCTCCGTCAAAACTTCGAAGTAAGCCGAACGCGCCATCGCGCGAAGTGGGTCCCCGCCAAGGCAGGTTCGCTCAGGGCGTGAATGTCTGCATGAACTCGACGAGCTTCTCGACCCAGGCGAGCTCGACGGCGTTGTAGATCGACGCGCGCATTCCGCCGACCATACGGTGCCCACGTAG
>JAHFDV010000099.1:8055-14751 GCA_023248815.1 Myxococcales bacterium | reverse complement strand
ACGTGAAGGGATGGCCATGCCGACGACCAAGCAGCTGCCCTTCCACGCAGGGTAGATCGCAAACGCGGATGCGTAGGCTTCGCGCTCTGCGATCGTCGCCGTGCGCGCGAACACGGGGCTCGCCTCGATGGTCTCTTCTTGCCAAGGAAATGGGAACGGCGGGTCGGCTTGCAGGTCGACTTCGAACGCCTCGATCCAGGGCGTTGCCCACGTCTCGAATGTCTTTCGGCACGCTTCGCGCCAGTTGTTCGGATCATCGATGTGCGTGACGAAGGCAGCGACGATCGCATGATGATCTTTGCCGTAACGAAATCCGACGAGACTCGGGACACTCCAGAAGCGCACGCGCGTCCAATTGGCGCCGTCCGGAAGCGGAATGCGAAGACTCGATTGCTGATCGACGCGGGGCACGAGCGGCGCCACCTTCAACTGTTCGATGGCGGCTGCGTGCTCGTCGCCGCCCGTTCCGCCCTTCGCCGCTTTTCCGTCGTCGCGAGGAGGCGGAGCCGCGAGCACGGCTTTGTTCGCAGTCGTTGGCGCTTGTGAGCAACCGGAAGGCAGCATCGCGATCGCAGCGAGAGCAAGCGTTGGCGCGATGAGTGTTTTCTGCATGAGATGGACGGTTTCAGAAGTCTCCGCGCACGAAGGCAACGGATCCCGCGCTTCAAGTGTTAGACGGGTGGGCTCGGAAATCCACTTATCCGTTTTCGCCGCGCAATTCCCCAGCGAAAAAGCGAGGCGAGGCGCGAAATCCGTTCAGCTTGCATCTGCTGGCTTTCCGGCCCATAACTTGCCCGCGCCGAAACCGCGGCGTTAGGTACGACCTCGTGAGAGCCACACGTTTCCGCCATCTCCGTCGCGCCGTTTGTTTCGTGCTCGTTCAAGTGCTCGTGCTTTTTGCAGCACTCGAAGCGCGCGCAGGGCAAGACAAAGGTGCGCCCGAGAAGCTCGACGTCCCGAACTCTTCGCCGGCTTTCTACTATCAGCCCATCGCTCGTGGCCTGCAGCCCGTCATCATGTATCTGCATGGCCGCAGCGGTTACCCGAGCGAAGATTGTAAGAAGTGGGCACACGCCGCTCGTGATCTCGGATGGGTTGTCTGTCCGCAAGGTCCGGAATCGCGCGACGCCGGCTCACGTGGTTGGGCGAACGACCCCGTCAGCGCCAAACGCATCATCGATGCGACGCTGAACGCGCTCCGGGAAAAGTACGGACGCCGCGTGCAGATGCGCGGCAATGTTCTCGTCGGTTTCAGTGAAGGTGCCTTCGTCGCAATGCAGGTCGGTCTCCAAGATCCGAAAACCTGGAACCGCTGGCTCATTCTCGGCGGCAGTGACGGCTACATCTTCAACGGCAAAGAAGCGATCGAAGAGAACCACTCGACCCTTCGCCGCGTCTACTTCTTCACCGGCAAAAACGACGAAGTCGCGCCCAACACCGAAAAGGCCGCCGAAATCTTCAAGTCAGCGAAGGTCCCGGTGCGCGTTCGCATCGAGCCGGGACTGGGCCACGAGGTGCCCGCCGACAAGATGCGCACGAACTATCGCAAGCCGCTTCGTTGGCTGCTGGCGCAGTAACATCGAACTACCGCAGAATCCGCTCGCCACTTGGGTGAGCGAGACGGATTCCGCTCTCCGGGGTCGAAGTGTTTACTGCGCAGCCTGTGTTTGTTTTTGGCGGCATGCGCCGCCGGGGGTGGCGCAGCAATAATGAACGTGGCGCAGTAACAACGAACGACCGCGGAATCCGTTTGCCGAGCGGCTTTCACGATCGATGGCTTTCGGGTAAAGCAATCGGGTGACGACGACCAACGCACCTACGAAGCCGCCGTTCATTCTCGGGATTGCTGGGGGTTCCGGTTCTGGAAAATCGACGATTGCTCGCGCGATCTTGAATGCACTCCCGCCGGGGCAGGGAACACTGCTCGAGCAAGATCACTATTATCGATCGCAGAGTCATCTCCCGTTCGAGGAGCGTGAGCGCAAGAACTACGATCACCCCGAAGCGCTCGAGCTCAATCTGCTCGCGCATCATCTCGACGAGCTCAAGCAGGGGATCCCGATCGAGCGTCCCACCTACGACTTTTCGCAGCACGATCGCGTTCGCGAAAGCACGACGATGCATCCGACGCCGATCATCGTCGTCGAAGGGATACTGGTCCTCGCCGACGAGGCCGTTCGTTCAAGATTCGACGTGCGCCTCTTTGTCGACACCGACTCGGACATTCGCCTCATGCGGAGGATCCGCCGCGACCTCGAACATCGCGGGCGCACGTTCGGACAGATTCGAAAGCAGTATTACGAGACGATTCGTCCGGGGCATCTCGCGTTCATCGAGCCCTCCAAGCGCTTCGCCGACATCATCGTCCCCGAAGGCGGCGAGAACCGCGTTGCCCTGGATTTCCTGCTCAGCCACATCCGAACGATGGTCTGAGACGGAGAAGGGTCGAGAGAACGGGCCAGAAGCACCCGCTTTTACCGATGTGCGGTGAAGGGAGAGACGGGAAACGTTATCTTCCGCGGTGACCTTAGGTACACTAGAGGTCCGTGCGTCCTGATTTCATCCGCAAGCGAAACGAAGAAGTCGCGGCGATCCTCGTCCGCGCGAAGCTGTTGCCACAGGCGTCGCTCGCGAGCGCATTGCAATCTGCGGGCGTCGAGTACCTCGAAGAGATCTTGATCGCGAAGAAAGAAGCGACCGAGGCCGACCTCACGAAGGCCCTCGCCTCTGCGTTTCGCACACAGTTCCTCAGCACCGAAAAACTCGCGAAGGTCGAGATTCCGCAGAGCACGCTCGCGACCATTCCTCGGCGCATCGCGGAGACGTTTCTCATCTTTCCGGTTCTCTTCGATACGAAGACAGGATCCGTCGGCGTCGTCACGTCCGATCCCGCGAATACGCACGTGCTCGAAGAGATCAAGCAAGCGTGTGGACTCGCCGCCCTTCGTCCATTCTACGGCCGCCCGAACGCCGTGCGCGCCGCGATCGCGAAGTTCTATGCAGGGGATCGTTCGGCCTTCGAAGATCTGACGCGCGTGAAGGACGGAAATGACGCCTTCAGCTTCGGCTCGTTCAATCTCGGATCCCCTTCGGTCGCGCCCGCTGCCGACAGCCCGCTCGACGCGCCGGCGCCGTTGTCCGTCGCTCTGCCGCCGGCCACGCAACCTGTGCCGCAAGTCGTTGCCCCGGCTCCTGCCGCCCCCGCCGTTCAGCCTGCGGCGGCGAGCGCGCTTTCGGAGCTGCCGGAAGCGAACCGTCCTTCGAGCTCGATGGGCGCAGTCAAAGCGGACCCCGCGCTCGAGCGCCTCGTCGAGGTCTTCGCGGTGATGGTGAGCTTGCTCGAAAACGAGCGTCCCGATCTCCGCGGACACTCCGCCACGACAGGAAGATACGCGCGCCGTATCGCCGAGCGCCTCCGTCTCGAACCCGTGCAGACTGCAGCCATCTCGATCGCGGGGTTGCTCCACGACGTCGGGAAGCACGGCACGTATCACCTGACCGCGCTCAACGCGAGCGAGTACGCGGGTCACAAGCTCGCCGCGCAGAAGGGCTATTCGACGGGTCTGCGCCTTCTCGAAAACGCTCAGCTTCCGAAGGAGACGGTGCTCTCTCTCGAGCACATGTACGAGCGTTTCGACGGCAAAGGCCTCCCGAGTGGCCTCGCAGGAAAAGACATTCCGATCGGCGCGCGCATCGTCGCCGTCACGGATTCATTTTCCGACCTCACACAAAATCCGCGCAATCCTCAGCGCAAGGTGCTCACGGGCCAGCAGGCGATGGACGTGCTCGGCAAGTACAAGGGAACCGTCTTCGACCCGCACCTCGTCGACACGTTGAGCGCGCTCGTCCTCGGTGACGACGTACGTGCGCGCATCCTCCAGACCAAGTACTCGACGCTGCTCGTCGACGGAGACTCCGAAGAGACGACCGTGCTCGAGCTCCGCCTCTTCGAGCAAGGCTTCGACGTCCGCATCGCGCGATCTGCCGAGGCCGCGATGAAGCTCCTCGCAGACAACGAGTTCGATCTCGTCATCAGCGAGCTCGACCTTCCGAACGGCGACGGGCTCAAGCTCCTCGCCGACGCACGAAAGCTTCCGAAAGGCGCCGACGTCGCGTGGGTCGTCTATACGCGCAGGCAAGATCGCGCAGATGCGCAACGCGCATTCGAGCTCGGCGCGTCCGACTTCGTGCAGAAGCCTTCACCGAGCGAAATCCTCGTGCAGAAGATGCGCGCGCTCATGGATCTCAAAGTGTCGAAGCGCGCGGCCGTCTCGAAGCCCAAGGGCGTCTCGGGATCGCTGCGCGAGATGGGCCTCCCCGACATGATCCAGATCCTCTACCACGGCAGAAAGTCCGGAAATCTCCGCATCTCCAGCGCTGGAAAACAGGGTGAGATCCACATCGAAGCCGGCAACATCGTCAACGCGGTGTGGACCGGAAAAAAGGGCGAAGACGCCTTCTTCGCGATGTTGAAGCTCGAAGACGGTGAGTTCGCGCTCGATCCCGGATTCAAGCCTACCGAACGCGTCATCAACGCTTCCAGTGAAGCGCTCCTTCTCGAAGGCATGCGCAGGCTCGACGAAGGCCTCGCCTAACGCCGCTCGTTTGCTGCGATCTCAGGCTTGCTTGACGAGCGCGGATCCGATGATGAGCTTTTGAATCTCGGTCGTCCCTTCGTAAATACGAAGCGGACGAATCTCGCGATAGAGCTGCTCGACGGCCGTGCCCGAGGTGACGCCGAGGCCGCCATGCAGTTGAACTGCGCGATCGATGATGCGCTGGGCGCCTTCCGTCGCTTGCATCTTTGCCATCGCGACCGAGCTCGGACGAGAGAGCCCGCGATCTTTTTCCCAAGCGGCGCGGTAGACGAGCAGGCGACTCGCATCGAGCTCCGTCGCCATGTCGGCGAGCGCGGCTTGTGTGAGCTGAAGATCGGCGAGGGGCTTGCCGAATTGAACGCGCGATTTCACGCGCGCGATCGATTCATCGAGTGCACGCCGCGCCATCCCGCACGCCGCCGCTCCCACCGAGGCGCGAAACACGTCGAGCGTGCCGAGCGCGAGCCGCAGTCCTTGGCCCAGGTCTCCCACCATGTCTTTGGCGATGCAGTCGTTCATCTTCAGTCGCCCGAGTGGGTGCTCGAGGCTCATCGCGACTTTTTCGAGCGTGAGGCCCGGTGCATTCGCGTCGACGAGAAATGCGGAAATGCCCTTCTTTCCGAGGCTGACATCGGCATTCGCAAACACGATGAAGTGCTGCGCGATGCCGACGTTCGAGATGAATACCTTCTCGCCAGAGAGCCGCCACGCATCTCCATCTTTCCGCGCCGTCGTGCGCAACGAGGCAACGTCCGTTCCGGCTTCGGGCTCCGTCAACGCGAACCCGCCCACGGTCTTTCCGCTCGCGACCCCGCGCAAGAAATCTCCGCGCCAAGCGTTCTTCGAGCCAAGCACGACGGGGTGCGATCCGAGTCCTTGCACCGCGAAGATCGAATCGGCGAGTGGCGATTGGTAGGCGATGGCTTCACGGAGCAGACAAAGCGACGTGAGATCGATCCGAGTCTCGTCGCCATGCACCGACGGGGTTCCGCCGTCTTGCGTGGGGACGAGATGGGCAAAGAGGGGCGCGAGAACGGAGAGCACGCGCGTCGTGTCGTGATCCGCAAGGTCCAGCGCTGAGGCGCTCTTCACGAAGTCTTGGGCGCGCGCCACGTGCTGCGCGTCGAGAAACGGCTCGATTCCGACGCTGAGATCGAGCGTCATTTGGCGCGGAAGGGGAAGGGGGCTCCTGCGAACTCGATGGGCTTCTTGGCCGTCCACGCATCGTACGACGCGCGAAAATCGGGATGCTGCATGCAGATCGCCTGTGCTTGCGCTTCCGCTTCGATGGCTTGCGACAGCGACATCGAGTGCTCTTTCTCGATCATCTCTTTCGTCACGGTGTGCGCGAAGGCCGGGCCCGAGGCGAGACGTTCGGCGAGCGCGGTCGCAGCGGTGAGGCATTCCGTCTGCGGAACGACGCGATTTACGAGGCCGATCGTGAGGGCGCGCTGCGCATCGATGATGTCGCCCGTGAATAGGAGCTCGCTCGCGTGCCCGAGGCCGACGACGCGTGGAAGAAGATAAGCCGCGCCCATGTCCGCACCCGAAAGACCCACGCGCGGGAAGATGAAGCCAAACTTCGCCGTGTCGCTCGCGATGCGCATGTCGGAAGCGAGCGCGATCACAGCACCAGCGCCGACGGCCGTACCATTCACCGCGGCGATGACGGGACGACGAAGGGCGCGGATGTTTTCGATGAGGCGACCCGTCACGCGCGTGAACTCGAGAAGTCCCTTCATGTCGCGCGAAAAAAGCTCGCCGATGATGTCGTCGACGTCGCCGCCGGAGCAAAATGCGCGTCCCTCGCCCGTGAGAATGACGGCACGCACTTCTTCGTGCCGATTCAGCTCGGAGAGCGTATCGGCGAGTTCGTTGTAGACTGCAAACGTCAGCGAGTTGAGGCGATCGGGGCGCGTGAGCGTGATCGTCGCAACGCCGGATTTGAGCTCGTAGCGAAACGTCTTCGGCGCGATCTCTTGCATGGTGTCTCCGTCTGAAACGGCGTCACGAAAGGACGCCAAAGGAAGAACCGCTCAGGAAGTACCCTTCAGGGAAGGACACGCTCAGGGAAGAACAGCAGTGCCTTCGATCTCGA
>JAHFDV010000099.1:0-8045 GCA_023248815.1 Myxococcales bacterium | reverse complement strand
AGACCTGCAACCTTCACGAGGCTCATCGCGGGATATCGCTTTCCCATTCGAGCACGCCAGCCTTCGCCGATGGCGCGCGTTGCGCCGCGATAGCCATCGAGATCCGTCACGAAGGCAAGCAGCTTCACGATGTGCTCGGTGCCGCCACCGGCTTCACGCACGACGGCGATCACGTTGTCGAGCGCTTGTAGAAATTGCGTCGCGAAGTCGGCGCTGACGATGCGCGCTTCCGAGTCCCAACCGATTTGTCCGGAGACATAGAGCGTGCGACCCGCAGGGGCGATGAGCCCGTCGGAATAGCCGCGGGCCTTCGGAAAGTGTGGGGGCGTGATGATTTTGCTCTCTGACATGGCGCTGTTCGAAGGATTACTTCAGGACTTGGCCGCCGTCGATGGTCAACGCTTGGCCGTTGATCCCGCGCCCTTCGTCGCTGACGAGGAGATCGACTACGGCAGCGATCTCTTCGACGGTCATCAGGCGTCCCTGTGGCGACATTTGCTCGATCGCTTTCTTCGCCTCGGCTTCGGACTTGCCGGTCTTCCGAACGATCGTCTCGATGCTTCGTGCCGTCATTTCGGTATCCACGAACCCAGGACACACGGCATTCACGGTAATGCCCGTCTTCGCGTATTCCGCCGCCAGCGAGCGCGTGAGACCGACGACCGCATGCTTGGAGGTGCCGTACGCCGAGGTGTACGGGGCGCCGGTCAACCCCGCAACCGATGCGATGTGAACGATGCGGCCCCATTTCGCGAGAAGCATGTCGGGGATGACGGAGCGAGTGATGCGAAACGGAGCGGCAACGTTCACTTGCATGACGCGGTCGAACGTCTCGTCCGTCACGTCCGTGAACTTGGAGCTCACGGCGATGCCTGCGTTGTGAACGAGGATTCCGACGGCGCCGAGCTTCTTCTTCACCTCGATGAGCGCAGACTCCATGTGCGCGACGTCGGTGACATCCGCGCGAATCGCAAGCGCGCCCGTTTCTTTCGCGATGGCGTTCAAAGCCGCTTCGTCGCGTCCAGTCATCGCGACGCGAACGCCTTTCTTCGTGAGGTTGCGGACGATCGCCGCGCCAATCCCTTTGCTCCCACCGGTAACGAGTGCGACGCGTTCTCTCATTCGGATTTCCCCTTCGTTGATTCGTTCTCCGAATTGGCGGCACGCGTCAGGCGATCGCGGACACCGAGCCATTCGTCGGTCGTCGGAGGCGACTCGACCAGGATCGCTGCGACGTGTGCGGCGTCGGCATCGTGCAGCGTCGCAAAGAGCGCGTGAGCATATCCGCGTGCATCTTTCGGGACCTCGAAAAATACGTGTGGCGCGTCGCGCTTCGACGTCCCCACCTCCGTCGTCGCGAAGTTTTCCCGCGCGGAAAAATGCACGACGGCGCAGACCTCTTTCCCGGCGAGCCGTTCGAGCAGTGCGGTATTGTCGAGGACGAAGAGCGGCGTGCGCGGCGCGTAGTGCTTTCGGTCGAGCCCAGGAGACGCGCGAATCCCCGTTTCTTGAACCGTGTTGGCGAGCTCCGTCCGCGGATCGATCACGCGCAGCATTTCCAGCGTGATCGAGCCGGGCCGCAGCACGCGCGGCCCATCCCCCGAAAGATCGAGCACCGTCGATTCGATTCCGCGTTCGGAGGGGCCGCCATCGAGCGCATAAGTGACGTGTTTCGCGAGAGCGTCGTCGATGTGCGAAAGGCGCGTCGGGGAGAGCGTTTGATAGCGGTTCGCACTCGGCGCGGCGATCGGCTCTCCGAGCGCACGCAGGAGCTCTTGCGCGAGCGGGTGGGCTGGCGATCTCAGAGCAACGGTCGGTCCGCCACCCGTCACGGCGTCGGGCACTCGGCTCGAACGCGGAAGAATGAGCGCGAGTGGTCCGGGCCAGTACACTTCGGCGAAGGCCGTCGCGATCTCCGGCCACTCTTCGACGAGCTCGCGCGCGTCGGCCATTCCTTGCACGTGCACGATGAGCGGGTGCGTCTCGGGCCGCCCTTTGGCGACGAAGATCTTTCGCACGGCCGCTTCGTCCAACGCGCGAGCGCCGAGCCCATAGACGGTGTCCGTCGGAAGGATGACGAGCTCTCCCCTCCGCAATGCGAGCACGCAATCACTTATCCCGGTCTCGTCCAGAATTTCCACGACGCGCAGTATGGCGAAGGCAGCGCTTTCCACCAAGGTCGAAAGGATTTTCGCTGATTCCCCGAGCGTGCGCTACCGTGCGCGCCGATGCGTGATCTTCGTCGCCAGGGCTTCCTTCGGCTGGGCTTTTTGCCTTTCTCGATTCTGGGCGCGACCTTGATCGTGAGCGCGTGTGGCGGGACCGAGAAGGCGAAGCCGAAGACCGCTGCGCCAGACGCCGGCTCCTCGGACGCCGTGATTGGCGCCGCACAAACGTTTCGGCCCGCTTCGAGCGTGGCTCCCATGCCGATGCCGAACCCGCCCGTCTTCGGCTCCAAGATCGCGACGACCAAAGAGGCGGGCGCTTGGAAACGCGCCTCGACCACGGCCGTCACGGGAAGAGTCGATCGCGATGTCGCCACGCTCGCACGCGCCTCGAGCGGAGCCCCCGCGAAGAAGATCGCCTCGCACTCGGGAAAGCTCGATGCATCCGCAGCCCCAGCGTCTCACCCACTTTCGGTCAAAGCCGGGCATTGCTATCGCGTGTATCTTGCAAGCAAATCGGGGGCGGTCCTTACGGTGTCGATCATCGACAGCCAAGGACGCGTCGCCATCGAGGGACGTCCGTACAGCGCGTCTCCATTCATCGTCGCGCCGCTCGAAGGAGCCACGTGTTTCGAGAAAGACGACACGGCGGAGATCTCCGTGAGCCTAGGTCTCGGTGACGGTGACTACGCGCTCGAAGTGTGGAGCGATTAGATCCCGGCGCGTTCATTGAGGGCCGTGAATTCGCGACTACTCCATCCTCACGGAGTCATGAAATCGCAGTGAAATATCCTGGCACCTCTCTTGCTCTGTAGAGAGGCACCACCCATGCTTTTTCCCCGAACGACGTTTCTCGCCTCCGTCGCAACCGCAGTCAGTCTTCTTGCCGTCTCCACTCCTGCCGCCGCACAAAGCGTGAGCGGTCACGTGAGCGTCTCCGCAGGCGTTCACATCGGCTTGCCACAAATTCGCGTGCAGGTAGGCACCCCAGCTCCGCCTCCCGTCGTCTACGTCAACCCCGCGCCACCCGTCTACTACGCGCCGGCTCCCGTGTATTATGCACCTGCTCCGACCTACTACGCGCGTCCCTCCGGCTACCAGCTCGAAGGTCGATCGCTCGGGGCCACGCAGAATTGGCGTGACGAGAATCGTTCGGAATGGGGCCTCACCGGCCGGCTCAGCGGCGGGGCGTTCGGCGGCAATCGTTCGCACTACTCGAACGGCTATAGCTACTCGGAGTCGGCGAGTGTCGGCGGAATCGGCGTCGGACTTCGCTTGCGACCCATTCCGCACATCGCCATCGAAGGAAACATCGACGCGTATGCCGGGCAAGACACGCTCGGTCGCTCGCGCGCCGAGGCCGCCGTTTCGGCAAACTTGATCGGCTACCTCAACCCGCGATCCGTTCTCCAAGTGTACGGACTCATCGGGATTGGGACGGGTCACTCGTCCGCGGGCAGCAGCTGTTACAGCTCTTTCGGCTATCAAACGGGCAGCGTTCCTGGTTGCGACGGCGGCGGCGAATACAACTTCGTCGGTGGCCAAATCGGCGCGGGGCTCGAGCTCCGAATCGCGCGCGGCTTCGCACTCAATGCCGACGTTCGCGGATTCGTTCGATCGAGCGACGGCGACAACGGACGCCCGGAGTACGTGGCCCCCGACGGACACGCGACGAACACTTCCGGCGGCGTCCTCACGACGCTCGGCGCGACCATCTACTTTCGCTGAAGATCGTAGCTTCCTTCGCAAGCGGGCGAATGCGACCGATGGCGCAGGCGTTCAGTGTAGGCTGGAGCTGCCAAAGGACTGTGAACGCCCGTACTCAGGTCTTGCCTGATCGAGCGAAATAGCAGGGAAAGTTTCTCGATTCGCGTTGGCACTTCCGTTGCTCTAGAATCGTCCGAAGGAGTCTCCATGTCGGCGAAAGGCATCATCCTTACTTCTGTATTCACCGCGCTCATCAGCGCGAGCACCTCCGCGTCTGCGCAAACGGCGCAGCCGTGTGCTCCTGGTAGTTGGAATTGCGTAAGTGCGGGCGCGAGCGCCGGTACGGAAGCCACGGCGGGTGCGACCACCACCGTCACGACTCCGCAAGTTCAAGTGCAGGTCCAACAGGCCGGGCCCTCGTATGCGCCCGCCGCGCCGCCACCGACCTATCCGCGCCCGAACGCGAGCTCGGTTCCGTACGTCGTTCCCGCTGGCTCGGTCGTCTACGTTCAACAGCGACCAGCGCAGGCGCCGCAGTGGCGCACCGAATGGGGAATCACGGGCCGCATGTCGAGCGGACTCTTCGGCGCGTCGCGAAACAACTTCGATGGAAGCGGCGTCGTCGGTTTGGGCATCGGCGGACGCTTTCGTCCGAGCGCCTACGCTGCCGTTCAAGTGAACCTCGATGGCTATGGCGGCCGCGACTACTACGGTCGCTCGCGTTCGGAAGCGGCCTTCGGCGTCGACGGCATCTTCTTCCTCAATCCGCGCAGCCGCTCGCAGTTTTACTTGGTGGGCGGCATCGGTTGGGCGAGTGCCAACGTGAACTCGAACTGTAGCTATTACGGCCAAGGCAGCAGCGGCTACAACGAGTTCTGTCAGCCCGGCGGCGACTACCGCTACTTCGGCGGTCAGCTCGGTTTCGGAACGGAATTCCGTTTCAACCGCCACTGGGCCGTCAACGGAGACATCCGCGGCTTCGTACGAACGCGCACGGACAGTGACAAAGATCGTCTCCCGGAATTCATCTCGGGCAACCGCGCCACCAACACGTCCGGCGGAGCACTGCTCTCTTTAGGCGCCGTACTCTATTTCTAACTAGAAAGATTCGCCCGCCACGGGGTGAGCGGGTCGAACTTTCGCTTCGAAGACATAGAGGTGCGCGCCAGTTCGCCTTTGTTTTTGGAGCGCTTCGCGCTCGGGTTTTCTTTGTTCGTTTGGGGGCGCTACGCGATGCGCGTCCTAACGAGGGGCGCCCTCACGACGGGCGTCCGCAGCTAGGTGGCGAGCGCTCGCCCTTTTTCGGGGTTTCGTCTAGGACGGATGAATGAGCGAAGGTGAGTCGAGGCTTGAGGTGCGGGTGGTCGAGCTCGAGGTGCGTTATGCGCATCAGGAGCGAATGATCGAAGAGCTCAACGGCGTCATCATCGAGCAGCAGAAAGAGATTTCGCGGATTCACGCAGATTTGCGGCGCCTGGCGGATCGCGCGCTTCAGAGCAATGAGCCGATCCACAACGAGCCTCCCCCTCATTACTGATAAGCTCTCCTCGTCATGAATCAGCGGCTCGCGGCGCAGGCATCCATCGTGCTCAATCGGCGCGCGCGGTTCGACTACGCGATCGACGAGACGTACGAGGGCGGACTTGCGCTGATGGGAAGCGAAGTGAAGTCGATCCGTGCCGGCAAAGTCGACATCGTCGATTCGTTTTTCGCAGTCGAAAAGGGCGAGCTTTGGATGCGACAGCTTTATGTCGCTCCGTTTGAGCAGGCGAAGAACTTCGGTCACGAACCGCGACGCGCGCGCAAGGTGCTGTTGCATCGCCGAGAGATCGCGCAGCTCGTAGCTTCGGTGAAGCGTGAAGGATACACGCTCATTCCGATTCGCATTTATTTGAAAGAAGGCCGAATCAAGGTCGAGATCGGCGTGGCCAAGGGCAAGAAGACGGTCGACAAGCGCCGAGACATCGCGAAGAAAACCGCGGAACGCGAGGCGCGTGATGACGCGGGCAGAGCGCGCAAGGGGAACTTCTAGTCTCGCTAGATCGCGGGCATCGCCGACCTTAGCGGTGCATGCGATGATTGAGTCGTGAGCTACCGAGACGACGTAGACGCCGCGCACGCGCGGACAAAACAACTCGAGGATCGCGTCGGGGAGCTCGAGGAAGAGAATGCGCGCCTCCGCGTGGAGAAAACGACGGCGGCGCTCGCGGCACAGTTGAACGCTCCGCTCGCAGCGCCGCTGAAAAGGTCGGAGGCCGAACGGCTCGCCACGCTCCAATGGCACGAGCTGACGCGAGAGATCGATCGCTCTGCCTTGAACGGTTCTCTTCTCGGGCCCGCTATTTTTGCCGCCTTCAACCTCTGCATCAGCCTTCCGCTCGCGTGGATCGCTCGAGCGTTCGTCGACCCATCGCTCTTCGGGCCCTATTTCGGAACGCTCTTTTTTACGAGCTTCGTCGTGACGTTCTATCTTCACTGGAAGTTGTCGTTTCGCTGCCCCAATTGCCGGGTCACGCTGGCGCCAAAAGCCATCGCTCTCTTTCGGCAGTCGAGGCGCTGTCCGCATTGCAAGACGCAGTTCGGCTGAGCCAACAGCGAGGCGCTCCTCTAAAGCGTCGCTTCTCCGACCCATTCCTCAAGCACGTCCCGATCTTCATCTGCGAGGAACGGCCCGAGCTCGTCGAGCGTACCCACTCGCGAGCCCGACACGCCGAGCCGCGTCGCTGCAGCTTTCGCCGTCGCCGCAACGATCGGGTGCGGCGATTGCACGAGATTGGCGAGCGGCATCTTCGCCTCTTCGACGCCGAACTCCGCCGCGAGGAGCGCCGCCATCGGGCGCGGATCGATGAGGCGTGGCGTGCGATCACGCAGGATGTCGACGAGGCGCGTGCGTCCTCCGCGACGAAGATGCGAGAGGCGCTTGCCACGGTAGTCGCGCGCGGAGGTGCCGAGAGCGGCGGGAGGCGCTGCGAGGATCGCGCGAACTTGCGATGTGAGCTGCGCGCATACGGGCTCGACGGACGAAACACCGATGTCGCAGCCGAGATCCAACGCGACTTCGTGCGCGGCTTCTTTTGCGTAGTCTTCGACGTAGGCCAGCAATCGGTCGAGGTGCACCTCACCAGGTGCGTGCGCGGCATACGTCGCGCGTTCGGTTTCGATGAAGACGACGCTCGAGACCGTCATGTCCGACGCTTGATCGCGCGCGAAGACGTGCTTCACCGCCACGCTGCGAATCGAAGGCCAATGGAGGATGTTCGCGCCGTCGTCGAGAAGAATGCCCCACGGAACGATCGTCATCGGAATCGACTCCGTTCCTCGCGGAATCTTGGGGCCCCGCGTCCGGAAGAGGAGAAGGCTCGACGCGGCGGAGCCAAGGCCAATTCCTGCCGTCTGCCAGAGACCGCATGCCATCACTCCTGCGAGCGCCGCCATCGAGGACCCGAAGGCGAGGCTCGCGAGCCCTGCGGTTCGTGGTTTCGCAATGGGCGCGCAGCCCACAAGGCGAAATTCGGGCGGCGGGGGCAACGACTCCACGAGAAAAGTGTAGCAGTGTTGCTCGCTAGGGCTCGAAATCCAATATGACGGATGGACTGCCGACGACCGTGGATCTCCCACCTGAGATGCGCTAAGAACCGCCGTCTATTTCAACCCTACCGAGACTCCGCAGCGTCATTCTGCAGAGGAGCTCGGATTCCAATCGAGGCGATATGTCCCGTTATCAGTTCACCTCCGAATCCGTTACCGAAGGCCACCCGGACAAGCTCTGCGACGCCGTCTCCGACAGCGTCCTCGACGCGATCCTAACGCAAGACAAGTACGCGCGCGTTGCCTGCGAGACCCTCGCGAAGACCGGCATGGTCGTCGTTGCTGGTGAAGTCACGACCAAGGCGATCATCGACATCCCCGCCATCGCGCGCGCAGCCGTTCGCGAGATTGGCTACACGTCCAGCGAGATGGGCTTCGACGCCGACACGTGCGCGGTCATCGTTGCGCTCGACAAGCAGAGCCCGGACATCGCGCAAGGCGTGACCGAAGGCGAAGGGATGCACAAGGAGCAGGGCGCAGGCGATCAAGGCCTCATGTTCGGCTTCGCATGCGACGAAACGTCGAACCTCATGCCCGCGCCGATCGACTACGCGCATCAGCTCGCGCGTCGCCTCACGGACATCC
>JAHFDV010000409.1 GCA_023248815.1 Myxococcales bacterium | reverse complement strand
CGAGCGTCGCGGCGGTCGCTCCGATGTAGTTGATGCCCGGCTTGAGGACGAGGGCGCCCGGTCCGCCGCTACCTGCGGCGAGGGCCAACGTCGTCGGAGTGGCGTTGCCATTCAGCCGCAGCTCCACTTTTGGCGCGGCGGCGTTGAGATCGACCGTGAGCTCGATGTGAGTCCATACGTTATTGGCGACGATCGTCCCGCTCGGCACGTTCGTGCCCACGGGGGTGCCAACCGTTGGCGAATAATAGTCTCGCAAGTTCAGATCGCCGCCCGTGGCGCGCGCGACCGTGACGATGTGGCTCCCGGATCCCACGGTGATCCATGCCGCGCAAAGCTCGTTCAGCTTCGTGTCGTCGATCTTCGAAAGCGAGACGTCGTACGCGAAGCGGAACTTCGTCGTCGTCTTGGTGACGTCCTGTTGCGCGCGAACGTAGGCGCCTGCGGCGGGGCTCGTCACCGTCGTCGCTTGCATCACGAACTTCGAGTTCGTGCCTGCGATCGCAGTGAGCGCGTTACCTGCCGGGGCCTTTTCGATGTTGGCGACCTTGCCGAGGGTGCCGTTCTCGAAGTCTTCGCAAAATGCAGCCGATCCATGACTCGTGCAGAACGCCGCTTGCGGCACGTTCGTTTCGGAGCCGCCGTCGTTGTCGACGGTCGGGCCTGAATCGTCGGTGGGAGGGCTCGTGTCGAGCAGCGATGCGTCCGCGTTGACGACGGGGGGCGGATCGTCTTTGTCTTCGCCAGAGCTCAGCTTTCCGACCGTGCATGCGGCGACGCATCCCAAGGCCATGACCGTAGAGAAAGCGAGAGACGCGCGGCGGAGACCGCGGGAACGAAATACTTCTGGGCGCGTCACGCTATGGTAGATAGCAGCCCGGAGAACGATTTGCATCGACGTTTCGCGCTTCTTCTAGGCCTGTCGTGTTCACTCCTGATCGCGCGTCCCGCACGCGCCGCAGATCCGGGGTTCGTCGTCATTTCGGACGCGCCTGCAAAATCGAAGTTCACGACGGAGCTTCGCGCGCGCATCTCTGAGCTCGGTCACGTGGCCGCACCCGAGGCAACCTCCAGAGGACTCGCGGGAGTTGGGCACGAAGGAAGCGCGGCGCGCTTCCTCGACGATGATCCACCAGACGACGCGGATCGCGATCGCGCATGCATGCTCGCAGAGCGTCTCCTCGGGGATTTCACGCTCATCGTCCATCGCTCGCCGCGCGGCGGCAAAGCGCATCTCATTCTCATCCGCGCCGAACCGTGCGCCGTCGTCCTCACGAAAGACGTCGCCGCTTCGGACGACGTGAAGCTCGCAGCGGCGGTGTCAGAAGAAGTGTGGACAGCGGTGAATGGGGAGTCGGAGAAGTCCGACCCGACCCCCGTCGAAACGAAGAAGGAGCCCCCGACCGTCGCCGTGCCACCTCCCGTCGCGACGCAAGCTCCGACGAGCACTCCTCCTTCGTCGAAGGCCGCACCTCCGAAGCCCCCGAAGTCCGCGCCTACCTTCGAGCCCGCGATTGAAGAAGAGCCTTTGCGTGACTCGAAAGACTCGTCCGCCGAAGGACTCTCTCCGCGCGTGGCGCTTCAGCTGGGGCCGCGCCTGGTCATGCGCGACTTTTCGTATCACGAGCTTCGTTCGAAGAACCTGTTCGAGTTCGGATCCAAAGCGCCGACCTTGGCGTTTCGCCTCCGCGCAGATGTAGTTCCATTCGTGAATGAAAAGCACGCCGGTCGATTCTTCGGAATCGGCGGCACGGTCGCGTCGTCTTTCGGAGGTGATTCCGAGACGCGCGCAGGTGATAGCTCGCCCTCGGGCAAGCTCGGGACGAAGTACTTCGCGTTCGACGCATATCTCTCCGTGGCGATCCCACTCTCGAAGAGCCTCAAGGTCGGCGGTCGTCTCGGATACGCGCATACCTCGTACACGTTCGACGTTCCCGAGACCGAAAAACGCCTCGCGCCTTCGTCCACGTACAGTGCGCTGCGGATTGGTCCACGTGTGGACTACAGCGCCGGAAAGGCGCTCTTCTTCGCCGAGTTCGACTACCTCCAGGCCTTCAGCGCGGGGACCGCTGCAAATCGATTCGAGAACCCGTCGAGCCTCGGTCTCGAGCTATCGCTCGGCAGTGGTTACGCGATCACGAAAAAGGTCGCGCTCATCGGCGAGCTCACGGGCACGCGCTTCATCTCGTTCTTCCAGCCGAAAGACGGCCTCGTCGCGACGGGCGCAATCGATCTCTACGGAACGTTCGACATCGGCGTGCGTGTCTCGTTCTGAATCGGCGCGATCAATAGATACGTTTGCATCGAGCCTTTGCCTTTGATCTCCATGGCTCCACGCGGCTCGAAAGTGAACCTTTCGCGCGCAGCTTCGTAGGTCGCTGCGCTCACGTGAATCGCTCCTTGGATTCCATGTGATTCCATTCTGCTGGCGGTGTTCACGGTGTCTCCCCAGACGTCGTAGATGAACTTGCGCTTGCCGATGACACCGGCGACGACGGGACCCGTGTGGATGCCGATGCGCACGCGGAGCTCGCTTCCGGGCGCGAGCGAGAGATGACGAAGGCCATCACGCATCGCGAGCGCCATCTGACACACGCGAACGGCGTGATCGTCAGAGTGCATGGGAATGCCTCCCGCCACCATGTAAGCGTCTCCAATCGTCTTGATCTTCTCGAGACCGAACGTGTCGGCAAGCTCGTCGAACCTCGAGAAGATCGAATTGAGGCCGCGCACGAGCTCTTCCGGCTTGAGGCGCGCAGAGAGCTCCGTGAAACCGACGATGTCGCAAAAGAGAACGCTCGCGCTCGCGAACTCGTCTGCGATGACATTGGTTTCGTCTTTGAGACGAGCTGCGATACGCGCAGGAAGAATGTTCAGAAGGAGGGACTCACTCTTGCGGCGCTCGCGATCCAGCGCCTCCATTTGTGCACGAATGGTGCGTCGCTGCAGAAACGCTCGGCGCGCTTCGGCCTCGATTCTCCGAGCAGAGAGGGCGCCAATCGTACCGAGCGTGAAGATCGCGAGATTCATCGAGAGTCGCACGACCCCTGGCGCGTGCACGAGATTCATGTCGAGCAGGTCGTAAAGGATCACCGAGAAAATCGTATAGAGCGCCTGCATCCGCACGTTCATCTGCGCGATGAAAGGTCCGAGCGTCACGAAGACGACAGCGTAGGACGTGTAGATGAAGAAGCCCGCGGGCGTCTTCGCGAGCGCGCCGATGGCGAGCACGGATCCATTGATGACGAGACTGAAGGCGAGCATCACCCACTGATGAAGCTTGGGGGAGCGGTTCAGGTAGACGAAGAGACACGTGAGGGCCGCGAGCGGAGCAAAGAAGCCGAAGCGCACGATGTAGACGTTGCGCAAGGCTTCGGGGACGAGGAGCGCGTCGTGAATTCCGTAGAGTAGAAACGCAACCGTCACGAGCGGGATGCTGAAGCGAACGACCTTGCCTGCGGACGTCTCGAAGTTCTCTCGATCGAACGCTTGCTCGAGCTCGGGATCGACGAACCTTCGAGAGATGGGCCGCATTCTCGGCTCGGAGGCTGGTTCAATCGAGCTCAATAGAGAGCGAGCATCTCGCGTGGAGAACGCGCTGGCAAGTGCGTGCGCACGAGAGCGTCGGGACTGGGTTACACTCCTCTTGGTGCGCACTCTCGTCAAAGGTTTGGCTTGTGCGCTTGCGCTCGTTTTCTTGAGCACTCCTGCCGAAGCGCAGACCAAGAAGAAGAAGGCGAAACCGAAGACGACGACCACGACGCCTTCCGAGACGACGCCGACCGAGACGAACCCCACGCCGGCGACGCCTGCGAAGAAGAAGGCGCGGAAAAAGAAAAAGAAGAAAGAGCCGACACCCCCGCCGGTCGAAGCAACATCGCCGCCCGTCGAGACGCCGCCGTCGACCCCGCCGCCGCCCGCGACTCCGCCGCTCCAAGAAACGGTAATTGTTCCGCTGGCGCCAGCGGAAGAAACGACGGCGCAGGGGCCAGCGGAAGAAACGACGGCGCAGGGGAAGGGTGCGAAGGACGGAGAGCATCCCGGGGGACCACCGGAGGCAGACATCACGCGCGACCGCGGTGTCTGGCTCGGTGCGCGCTACACCCTGAACGCAATTCCGCCTTTCATGAGCGGGCTCGCATTCAAAGGAGCCGATACGCTCTTCTTTCACACGGTCGGCCTCGAGCTCGAGCTCGAACGCGGTCGTCTCTCCACACTCTTCGCTCTCAGTTATTCGAATCTCTCGACCGGCGGCTTTCTCGTGCGTGATCCCTCGGCACAGGACACGCCTCTCGTGAGCGACGTCGGCTCGGTCGCGCTCATCGAGAGCAAGATGCAGGCGGTTTCATTGAGCGCAGACTTCCTCTACGCGCTCGCGAAGTCCAATTCGGTTTCACTCGAGATCGGCGCGGGTATCGGTGCAGGATACATGTTTGGGACGCTCACCAACAACTGGGTGCGCGAAGACCCCAAGGGCGAATATGAGCTCGACGGAAGAAACTATTCAGCCTGCCGCACCGTCCTCGATGGCGCTGGATGTCGAACGCAAGATCACGCCGAGCCGCTGCCCGCGAAGGTCTATACGGCCGGATTGCCCCACCGCGAGAACAGCTGGCTCAGCGGTGGCAAGCGTCCCGTGATCCTTCCGTATCTTGCATTGCCGGAGCTCGCTTTGCGGCTGAAGCTCTCGGAAGCCTTCGCCGTGCGCATCACTGCAGGTGCCTCCGTGACCGGCGCCTTTCTGCGGATCGGCGGAAATTTTCGAATCGGGGAATGAGCCTCGCCCTCACGGCGTCGGTGCAATCACTCCGCAGGAATGGCAGCGCGCAAGCCGCGCGATTTTCGGCGCAGGAAGCGGGCTGCGACGACGCCGAGCGGAAGCGCCCAGAGATTCAAGGCGGCGGGCGAATCTTCGGTGACGCTACAACCTGCTGCGATGGGGTACTCGGATGAGTAAGCGTCGCAGATGCCGGCGACATCGTCGGCAGTGATTCCCGTGACGGACGCGTCGGACTGCGAGAGGTAATACATCACGGCGTCCATCTTGTCGGAGTGTCCCATGCCGAGGAAGTGGCCGAGCTCGTGGCGCACGACGCCGTGGAGCAGTGCCAGCGAGTCGTCGCCGCCGTAGGACTGGATGTAGATCTCGGTCGCCGAGCGTTCGATCACTCCCGAAGTTTCTCGTTTGCTGTTGCGGGTGATGCCGAGCGTCGAGGGGTCGGAGCTCTCGTGCGGTGCGGGCTGCGGATCCATGAAGCGAACTTCGTTGGTGCTGGGGGACCCTTCGCAAGACCCCTTTGGTCCGGACTGATTGCGAAGCTCGAGAGCGACGGGGACCGTCGACTTGCCGTCGGACGTCGCGCACGTCGTGCTTGCCCAAATGCCGAACTCTTTTTCGACGAGCGCTTCCGCGTCCGCTTGGGTGAGGATGGCGCTCCACGTTGGGTCGACGACGACGCGGTAGTCGATGCAGGTCGACGGAAAGTAGATCGGAACACCGCCCTTTTCACAGCCGTCGGTCACGGGATCATGGCTCGGAAGCGCGTCCGACTTGGACATCTTTCGGCAGTACGCGTGCGCACTCTCCGCGGCGAAGGTGGTCGAGAGGGCCAAGAGGGCCGCCAAGAAGCGAAAGCGCAGACGTCGCTCTCCCCTCCCGTGAGAAAGCGATCGCCCGCTAGATGCGCGCGTCATT
>JAHFDV010000408.1 GCA_023248815.1 Myxococcales bacterium | reverse complement strand
CGAATTATCGCCCGGTCGATCTCGAGCGTACGCAGAGCTTCAAAGAAGCGATGCACGCATCGATGGAAGCGACGCAAGAGGGACACGTCGAATCGCTCGGTGCGAAAGAGCAAGTGGGCAAGGTGATCGAGGATCGCAACGCTGCGCGCGGGGCAGACGGCAATGGTGTTTCACTCGAAAAAGAGAGCGTGAAAATCGCTTCCAACAACGTGCGCTACGACACGATCGCAAACCTCCTTTCGAGTGAGCTTTCGATGATGGCGTGGGCAGCGAACGACGGGAGATAACGATGCGACCAGTATCCAGAGCAGGTGTGTTTTCGGCGATGGAGATCGCGGCGTCGGGCCTCACCGCCGAGCGCGGACGCATGAACGTGATCGCGAGCAACCTCGCGAATGCAAAGACGACCAAGACGGCCGACGGAACGCCGTACAAGCGACTCGACCCCGTGTTCGTTGCAGAGCCTCTTCGCGAAACGGGCGGCGATCCCGTCCTTCACGCGGCGACGACCGTTCGCCTTTCGCAGGTTCGTCCCGACACGTCTCCAGGTCAGATGGTGTACGAGCCCGGGCATCCCGACGCCAACGAGAAGGGCTACGTCGAATATCCCAACGTCAACGTCGTGACCGAAATGGTCAATCTCATGACAGCGTCACGCGCCTACGAAGCGGGCGTGACGTCGATCGAATCCGTGAAGTCGATGGCGAAAGCCGCACTCAAGATTGGCCAATAATCCGCCATGATGCCCATTCGTTCCGCAGGTCCCATCGCTCCCTCGCTCGCTTCCGATGCGACGAGACCTACAGCACCCTCCGTATCGATCGAAGGCGCTCGTGGAACTGGCGCGCCGCTTGCGAGTGACAAGATCTCGAGCACTGAGGCTTCGGACTTCTCGTTCGAAAGCGCGCTCAAATCCGCAGCCATGGAGACCTCCAACCTACACCGTGACGCAACGCAAAAAGCGGAAGGTGTCGCTGCGGGCACGCTCGACGATTTGCACGGTACGGCCATCGCAATGAAAGAGAGCGAGATCTCGCTCAAGTTGATGGGCCAAGTAAGAAACAAGCTTCTCGACGCCTTCCACGAACTCTGGAGAACGAATGTCTGATTTGGTTCCCGCCTTCATTCCCGAGCCTCTCAAAGTGCCTTATTCAAAGGCCAAAGCGCTCTTCGGAAAGCTCACGCGTCCCATGCGCATCCTCATCGGTGCGTCACTCGTCGCGCTGCTGCTCATCGGCGGATACGTTTCGGTACGCTCTTCGTACGAGCCCTATGCGGTGCTCTACGCTTCGCTCGACCGCGAAGATGCGGCGGCCCTCGTTGCCAAGCTCAAGGAATTGAAGACGCCGTATCGCCTCACGGCAGATGGAACGTCGATTGAAGTGCCCGAAGCCAAAGTGCACGAGCTCCGTCTCGATCTCGCGTCTGCGGGCCTCCCGCGTGGCGGTGGTGTCGGCTTCGAGAGCTTCGACAAGCTTCGCCTAGGCGCAACGGAATACGAGCAGAAAGTCCTCTATCGTCGCGCGCTCGAAGGTGAGCTCGCGCGCACCATCTCGTCGATCGGCGCAGTGCAAGCTGCGCGCGTCCACTTGGTTCTCCCCGAGAAGTCCGTATTCGTGTCGAAACAAGAAGCGTCGACCGCATCGATCGTCGTGAAATTCAGGCCCGGACGCACTTTCGGCGCCGGGGAAATTTCGGGCATCGTCCACATGATCGCGTCTTCGGTTTCAGGCCTCACGGCAGACCGCATCACGCTCGTCACGAGCGACGGCCAAATGCTTCATCGCCCCAAGGGTACGAACGGTGAGTCGGGCGGCGACGACGAAGGCGGCGAGAACGTCAGTCATGCCCAGAAGCTCGAGCGCGATCTCGAAGAGCGCGCCAAGAAGATGCTCGAACGCGTCGTCGGAGCAGGCCATGTCGACGTCCGCGTCACCGCCGATATCGACTCGTCACGTGTCGAACGCATCGAAGATCACTACGACCCGACGAAGGCCGCGCTCCGCAGCGAAGAAGCTTCGACCGAGCGTACGACGACCGGCAACAACACGGTCGCCGGTGTGCCGGGCGCAGAAAGCAATCTCCCGACGGGCAGCGCGCCCGTCGCCGTGACCACCGATTCGAGCGGGGTCATCCGCGAATCGCACACGCGCAACTTCGAAATGGACCATGTTTTCGAGAAGAAGATCGCGACGACGGGCACTCTGAAGCGCCTCACGGTTGCGGTCGTTCTCGACGGCATCGCGAAGACCGAGAATGGCCATGTCACGCACCAAGAGCCGCGCGGCAAAGAAGAGATGGATCGTCTCTCGAGCCTCGTGAAGAGCGCCGTCGGCATCGACGAGAAGCGCGGCGACGTGCTCACGCTCGATTCCGTGCCCTTCCTCGAAGCCGATCCCTTCGTCGTCGAAGAGGCGCCGGTCACGAGTCCGATTGCTGAGCTCAAGAAGCTCGAATGGAAGAAGCCCAAGGTTTACATTCCGGCGGCGGTTCTCGGCGTACTCGTTCTCGGCGCGCTGGTGGCGGTGCTCCGCAAGGTGAAGAAGGCGAACAAGCTCGCCGCGTTGAAACCGAGCTTGTCTCTCACCATCAGCGACAACGGCACTACGGGCGAAATTCCGGCGGTTCTCGGAGTGGCGAACTCTCCCCTCCGCCTCCCTCCTCCCGAAGTCATCGAGCCCGACATGGATCTGCGCGAAACCGCCCAAGTCCGAGCCTCCGCCGACCCCGCCACCGCCGCTCTCGTGCTCCGCGCTTGGCTCGGCGCCGCCGACAACCGCGAGCCTGCGATCGCTGCGGAATAAGTTCGACCATGACGCCCCTCGAGCGAATCGTTCGCGGCCCGTCGACGGGCGAGAGCCGCGAAGATTCGCTCTTCGATTCGCAAAGGTCTGTCGAACTATTGCCCTTGTTTCTGGCGGTGCCTTCGCACCGCGGTTAGCAGCAGGTCAGGCGTCAGGCTAAGAGGTGGGAGAACCGCATGAAGGAGATTACGAGTTAGAGCCACCCGGGTCAGATCGGAGACTGATCCGCTCATCGTGAGCCGCCCGAAAGGTGGTTCACGATGCGCTTTTGAAGAACACGCAAGCGCGCGAAATTCGATCCGCACCGAAAGCGGCGCCGTGACCTCGCTCTCGGAGTTGGCTCTCAACTTGCTTCATGGAGAGCGTGATCAGCGGTCCCGAAAAAGCAGTTCTGTTCTTGCTGTCCCTCGACGAAGCCGTCGCCTCGAATGTCGTACGTGAGCTCAACGAATCGGACCTCCGAAAGTTGCGCGCCGTCGCCTCGACGATGCACGAGGTGCCGGCGGGCGCTCTCGACGAAACGTTCCGTGATTTCATCACGCGGTGCTCGCAAGCCGTAGCCGTCCCGCGCGGCGGATTGCCCTATCTCCGCAGGTTGTCGGCTGGCGCGCTCGGCGAAGAGCGCATTCGTGGCGTCTTCGAAGAGGGAATCACGAGTCCTTTCGCCCGTCTCGAAGTCGCGGCGCCCGAAGCCGTCGGCGCGCTCCTCAGCAAAGAACCCGACCCCATCGCGGGCGCAGTGCTCGCACGCATGGCTCCTGCCGCTGCCGCCGAAGTCCTCTCGACGATGGACCCAGAGCGTCAAATCTCCGTCATCGCACACGTCAGCCGCATGGCAGAAACGCAGGCAGACATTCTCGAAGATGTCGCCTCTGCGATCGCCGAAGAGCTACCCAGCCCCGAGCTCTCGACCATGGTCAACATCGACGGCATCGCCAAGGCCGCCGAAATCCTCAACGCGTCCGGCAAGGAAGCGTCGCGCACCATCCTCTTGGGACTCGAGAACCAAGACGGCGAGCTCGCAACCGAAGTGAAGCAAGCGATGTTCACATTCGACGACCTCGGCCGCGTCGACACGCGCGCCATGCGTGAGCTCCTTCGTGAAGTTCCGACGGACCGCCTCACCATCGCGCTCAAAGGTGCGAGCGAGGAAGTTTCGAACGCGATCTTCTCGGGTCTCTCGTCACGCGCCGCAGACCTCATCCGCGACGATCTCGAGCTGCTCGTTTCCGTGAAAAAGGCCGACGTGGAAGCGGCGCGACTCGAAGTCACGCAAGCAGCCATTCGGCTCGAAGGTGAAGGACGAATCGATCTTGGACGAGGAGACGAATAATGTCGTGGTTACGTGATGGTGGTTTCGGTGCTGCGGCGCGCGGTCGTCCATCGTGGATGGCCCCGCCGGATACGTCGACGCGCATTGCGGTCGTCCCGCGCGCGAGCACGCCGCCTTCGATCGACAAGGGAACGTACGACGACGAGAGCGACGTTCGCGACGAGTCTGCCATTGTCGAAAAGAGCGAGCTTGGACCGAGCTATGACGAGTGGACGACGGCGCTCGAACAAAAGAGTGCTCTCGAAGCGCGGGTTGCCGAGCTCGAGACATATGCGCGAGAGCTCGAACACGCTCTCGAAACGGAGCGAGCCGACGTCCAGGCGTCGCTCACGTTCCTCGCGCGCGCCAAGCGAGAAATTATCGAGGGCGGCGAATCGGAGCTCGTGCGACTCGCATTCTCGATCGCCGAACGCGTCGTCGGCGAGACGGTGACGAATGATCCCGCGCTCATCCTCGACTGGGCCAAAGAAGAGCTCGCACAGCTCAATGCCGAAAGCGCACACGTAGTCGCGGTCGGCGTCGAGCTCGCCAAGAAGATCACTTCCGAGACCGTCGAATCGATGAAAGAGGCAGGCGCGCGCCTGGAGATCGACTCGAAGCTTCCTCCTCTCGGCTGTGAAGTGCGCGACTCGTTCACTCGCATCGACGCTGGCGCCGAGTCCCGTCTCCGCGCCGTCGGCGCAGCTCTCGGCGTCGAAGAATGAGCAACGCCAGCGCTCCCTCGAAAAACGCCGGATGGATCGTCGATCTTTCGGCTTATGTCGACCGCGCACGCGCCGCCAAAGGGCCCGCTCCCGAAGGGCAAGTGCATCACGTCGTTGGAATGCTCGTCGAGATCGTCGGTCTCACGGCGGCGATCGGCGCGCAGCTCGAGGTCGTCGATCGCAGGCTGCAGCTCGAAGTGATCGGCTTTCGAGACAATCGACTCTTGGCCGCGCCACTTGGGCCGACGACCGCCGTCGAGTCGGGCGCGCGCGTCGTGACGAAGCCTTATGCGGCGCAAGTCGAAGTGGGAGACAGCTTGCTCGGGCGCGTGCTCGACGCGCTCGGCGAGCCGCTCGATGGACAGAAAAAGCCGCTCACCGTCGCGCGTGTGCCCTTGCAGGCGGCGCCGCCGAGCCCCTTCACGCGTCGGCCGATCCACGAGCCCCTCGAGACCTCGGTGCGCGTCATCGACGCGATGCTTCCCCTCGGTCGCGGTCAACGCGTGGGACTCTTCGCAGGAACCGGAGTCGGCAAGAGCACGCTTCTGGGCATGATTTGTCGGTACTCCACGGCAGACGTCATCGTCGTCGGTCTCGTGGGTGAACGAGGACGTGAGGTCGGTGACTTCGTGCGCAACGTGCTCGGCCCCGAAGGCCTCGCGCGCTCCGTCGTCGTTGCCGCAACGGGCGATGCGCCTCCCTTCGTCCGCGTTCGCGGCGCCCTCCGAGCAACGGCGATCGCGGAATACTTCCGTGATCAGGGAAAGAACGTCCTCCTCGTCATGGACTCGGTGACGCGCTACGCGATGGCCATGCGCGAAGCGACCCTCGCAGCCGGTGAGCCGCCGCTCACGAAGGGCT